>JBHICH010000004.1:0-69574 GCA_046759465.1 Nitrososphaerales archaeon | reverse complement strand
CAGTGTGGATTCTTACCTACTCCCTGTCCACCCTGCTCACACTTATCGCTTTGATTTGATTTTTCTTTAGTATCATCATCATCGTCATCATCACTTTCGTCAACGTCGCTCATTCCAGAAAGCAATGGTTTTACTATTACCATATGAGTATGTTCCACTCCACTAGCCATCTTTACCTTGACGGTTAGTACCTGCCCTGCCACGAATAAGTTACTGTCATCTCCTCCACTATCCAGGTCTAGGAAGCAGACCGTTGCTTCACTATTTGCTTTTACTTCTGGAGCTCTTCCATTACTACCACAGTCACCAGCAGCGTCCAAGTACAAATCGTCATAATCTCCTACACTAGATTCCACAGAAGCCCTATTACCTCCTGGAACATGTATCGATACAACAGAATCGTTCTGAGCTCCAGCGTTCACCAGTTCCATCGAGCCATCACCGTCAACATCTATTACCATTTTTGTGATCGTAGTAACTTCAGTGTGGGAGTATGTGTCAAATAAACTTGAAGAGAATCCTGCGAGAGGCGCTGCAATAGCAACTGATACTCCAACAAGTATTACCACTGCGATGACAGGTGCAATTCCTTTCTTTGATGTGTTTATATGTTTATACATGTAATAGAAGTCAATGTTCAAAACGTGTACCTAAATTTTTGTAACATTGTGATAGTACAAATCTTCTTTGCTTACGGATGATTATCCATTCTCTCGGAGATGAGAAGGCTCTAGGTTCATCGTTGGGGGCTTACCTTTAAATTATTTTGATCTTACTAAAATTGTGTAATGCAAAAGGCATCACTATATGTTATAGTTGCGATCATGGTTTCACTGTCAAGCATAACGCTACCTACAGCAACCGATATTTCTGCACTGCTAGGCAAGGACTCGATTCTTTCGTCTGACCATGATCTTGATAAAAGAACCCGAGTGAGAACGATTGAGCCGACACATGCATTTAAATTCGAAGCATACAATGTTTGTAACGAAAAATATGAACAGTGCTTCGATATCTGGGGTAAGGGCACTTACAACTTTAGCCAGGTAGCGGCCCAGGGTAACTATGTGAAGTACAAGGAAGATTCTACCTTTGTACTGGAAAAATCTTGGTGGCGTGATGAGGATTTTATTAGCGCATCTGACAGTCATGTGAGTTTCAAGGCCGAGCCAGCAGTAAAGGGCCCTGGTCTTGCTGGTTTCATAGTTATTGAGGTGTTTGAGGGCGAAACATCTGATACGGGAACGGTATGTGTTTATGGTAACCTCTTTGATAAGCAAAATCCAAGCAGCAAAGATGATGCAGATTGCACTAACAATGCGTATGTGCAGATCGAGCACAAAGATTAGTCGGGCAGTTGATTCTCCATGACGGAAACTTAAATACACAAGCCAGTAGTGGAGGAACATGGTCAGCAAAGGACTATACTATGCTGCTGCTGGAACAACTGCAATAGCAGGAATTCTGCATCTCTTAATAGTACCAAATGTAATTGGATTCGATATAAAGTTCGCAGTCTTCTTTTTGGTAGCAGGTATAGCTCAGTTGTTCTGGGCCTTGCCGATGATTAGGCATTGGGGCAGAGCGTGGTATTATATCGGTATCGGTGGAACTATAACACTTATCATATTATGGAGTCTTACAAGAGTACCGAATCCGATTACAGGAAGCGCTGGATCGATCAACGAGATGAGTATAACATTAGAGGCTCTGCAGGCCGCATTTATAGGATTGACTGCTGCAATTATAGCAAAGGAAAAGTAGTTTAATCATTTACTAAAGGTAAAAAATTTCTGTCTGTTCAAGATTAATTTGATTTAATCTTGAATACTTGGATATTGTCTTTATATAAAAAAGTGGAGTTAACAACACAGATAGTTAATCGCAAACTCCGGGGTCTCCCAGTGCCCCTCGAAGCACACCCCCGGAGAGCGTTGAACCATCCCACGGAGGGACAGTTACGATTATTGAGCAATGAGATTCATTTAAGCGTTTATCTGACAGAATTAGGTGTCTATCGATAGTTATTTTATCTGAAATAAAGGCACAAATCAAGTAGATGTGAAGATCTTCATCCTCTTTCATTATTATTATCAAGTATTCCGTCGCATCAAAAAAAGAGAGGGGAGTTATCCCGTTACAACTTCTCTTTAGCCTTTACTTAACTTACGAACGGCGTCAATTATCTTCGCATGATCAACATCCACTTCTGTAGTTACTAGAAGCAAATGATCTTGATCTAGTGGCACCGTGATACGTTTAATCTTTTCATATTCAGTCAATGCATACTTCCCTTTACCAATCCTAGGCTCGAGAGAGCTTCGTGATTCCCATCTTTCCATCGCCTGAACAAGTGATTTCTTGCTTTCTTCGGGACTTAATAGATTCCTTACACCTTCACGCTGACCACCATGCCTGATCTCTCCACTCTTATCAGATATGCCAGCAAAACGTACCTTTCTGTCTACGTTGAAAATCTCTTTACAAAGGCCATCATAGTCCATGATCCTACTGATATGGTGAGCATAATAATAAAACTTTCTTGCAGGGAACTGACGATGTATATTCATAGAACAGATAAAGGAAAAGTTCTTTCATGGAGCAGATATTCTGCTCCTTTTACCTTAGCTCTGCTTACATAAGTATTCATTCTCTCTGACAAGAAGTCGAGTAGTATTAATTTGTGATGAGTACGTCGGGCAGAGGCTTCAAAGTGGTCTTCTAGACTGGGATTCCCCCCTAGTGGATACCTCAGCCCGATCTACTCGACCAAGAGAACTTTGGCTTGAATTGTAATCAAGTATTGTGGGACTTGATATGGATCTCTTGTTACTGACCTACAGCTCAATGCTATACGGGAAGCTTCGATCCATTCTACCGAATGAATGGACGCATAGAACCGCTGTCAAGAATATGTCTACCACTATCGTAAACTTCCCAATTAAAAACTGGGATTTCCTTATTGACCTTGAACCTGAAGTAACTTTTTTCGCCAGGTCCTACTGGCTTGTCGCCGGTAAACAAAATTGCTCTGTCGGGCTCACAGCTTTCAACATTCCATTGCCTCGTACCCTTGCATGCCTTTATTGTGTCATCACCACTTTTCATAATCAGACCATAAAGATCTGCATTGCTATCGCCCATATTTCTTAGGCGCACTAAGACCAGATCTCTAATTTGCTTGGCCTGGACTCTAACTTCTACCTTTGTGAATTCGCTAGGAAGAACATCGAATATAACACTGCTTTTTTCGACACCGGGATTAAGATCTTCCAATATTCTGATTGTCCAAGTTCCAACTGACTTGAGCTGATCTCCAGAAAGAGTAAAGAAAGCTTCGAAGCTTCCATCAGATTTTAACTTCATGGATGCCGGATCAATCTTACTGAAAATCTTCCCTCTTGGCTCTACTACCTCTAACCACCATCCAGATCTTTTATGCGCTGTTCCGTATACAGCAACAGTCTCTCCAAGTTCATATTCGGATTTATCTATCTTGATCGAGAACTCCTCTTTTTGGTACGCTAACTCTGGTTCAGTAGATCCAGCAGCCTTGAGGGCAAAGGCCGTCTGACTAACCCATGAAACATAAGTTACTTTAACTGTCCAAATTCCCAACAGTTTTCCTTCAAGAGGAATTTCAACATTTATCACACCGTTGGGATCGGCCTCTTCGTGCATTACAATTCTATCCTTTCCTTCTGGCGGGTAGAATATTATAGTAGCAGCTATGCCGCCAACCGTGGTAGGTGGGTTTACCGTAAAGGTCAGTGTCTCATTACTATAGTATACAGCCCGCTCAATGTCAATCTCCATTTTTTCTAGTACTTGTGGTATTGGTGAGGGAGGAGGCAGAGGTTCGATTTTCTTTTCAACAGGAGGTATGAATTCTGTTTCTACGTTGTAGAGATCGTTTAAAGCACTAATATCTGACTTGGATATTAACATCTGTATATCATCCGGCGCTAGGATTGGAGCCATCATATCAACTGGTTCTACATAATTTTCATCACTAGCATGCCTTAACCCAATCGCATGGCCGAATTCATGCATGGCGATCCTATGGAAAGTTGTGCTCGTAACCCTATAGATACTATGATCTTCACGTTCTATCTCTGTAGGAATTAGTATATCGGATTTTATGATTCCTCCACCGATCTCATACTGTGTAATTGTTACTCCCGCATGGCCCTTGCTCGTAAGGTCTGCGTATGCCTTTACTATGTAAGCTGTAATATTGCAATCATCGACTAATGGTTTTCCAAAATTGTATTCCAAATATGTCCATGAACTACTCCATGTATTTACACCATCAATAAACAGATCTTCATACTGCTTCTCTGCATTATTTAAAATACATACAGTAAGAGGTCTAGTCTTCCAATTGGCATTGAGGACGTCAATGGATGAGGCATAGCCATATACTGACATTGGAGTAAATAATAAGATACATAGAAAAAAGCCACTTTTCTTTCTTCTCCACGACACTGATAACATATGTGAAGACTCGATATAAAAGTGGTTTAGGCATTTTACTGCCTTGCCCCTTTTGGCTCGATTGTTCTTGAGGATAAATTACATTGTGGGACTTGCAGCTACGGAGCTCTACCCTAGAAAAGTTTATTAGCTTTTAGACTGGACCATCTCCAATGAAATATAAAATGTTATATGACAAAGTGATGAAGATCGACCCAAAGGTCCGTTTTGCCACAATATGTAACATGAATGCGAAGATAATGTACAGTGGGCACCGTAAAGGTGTAAAGAATCTTCTCACGCCTAAACAAAGCAGGGAATCACTTAGGCAAGCAGTGAGAATATGGAAGATGCGCAATAAACTTGCGCCTAGGATCGGTAGAGGAAAGTATGTTTTGACAGAGTATGGAAGGATTAAGCGCATCACTGTACCGATAGGCAGAAACTATCTCCTTTATGTAAGCACAGGCGTAACAGCCAATCATACGAAGATAATCAACCGCATCCGAAAGTTAACAATGAGGCTAGGGTAAGTATACTATCGATATCATTATGCAAGCCTCGCA
This sequence comes from Nitrososphaerales archaeon, assembly GCA_046759465.1. GTDB lineage: Archaea > Thermoproteota > Nitrososphaeria > Nitrososphaerales > UBA213 > JBHICH01. Next base: position 64,532 of record JBHICH010000004.1, on the reverse strand, counting down.
CTCTCCTAGAGTTTAGAGTGCTATAATCTAAATCATGTCTTCTGTCAGTGTCGCAACGATGATTAGATCACTATTATACCAAACCCTATAAAGAAGCCTACCTCTCAAAACGTGGGAGGTGTGACTTATGGCAAAGGCATACGTCTTGATAGCTGTAGATTCTGGACATGAAGATGTGGTCGTTGGTAAGATCAGATCCTTTCCGAGCGTAGTAGAGGCGCATACGATCCTCTCTGGTGCTAATGATATAATAGCAGAAATAGAGCGAGACGACAAAGAAACTATACGTAAGATAGTACATGAAAAGATCAGGAAGATACCAGAGGTAAGATCGACACAGGTAAATATTGCGATGGATTAATTCATAGAACTCTTCGTCTTCATACGTAGAATTCTAATAATCAAATAGGAAAAATTAAATCACCAAAGAACAGAAGGAGTGATGATACAAGATGAGTGAAGGAAATGCCTTGAAGGCATACAACGGTAGTGCGAAGAACATCGTGGTGTATAACACGTACGCAGACAACAGGAAGATTCACTTCGATGTCTTCATTCCGACAGATAAGGTAAACCCGACAGATGTGCCTAGCGAGGTCGATACTCAAGCTGTGGAGTATGCGAAAGAGTTCCTGAGACTGTTAGGAAAGCCATCGAAGGATGTTACAGTTAACATATGCTATCGCTGTCATATCGACAATACCGATCTCTATCGAGGCCAGCTATGGCAGTTACCAGGAAAAGATGTCCTTATCTGGCCAATGGAAGGCTGCCCAAAACCTTCATAATATTTTTTTGAGGCAATTTCAGGATGTTTTCAACCGTTACTAAGCAATTGCACTAACGATCAAGTTTATGTCTTTGCAACTGATGGTTCACTTTATCTTCTTCTATGAGTAACTCCAGCACCCGCGGCTCCATTTTTCTTTGCCTCCATGGTGCATAACGTAATGGTGAGATGCCTTTCCCCTTGCATTCAGGAAGATACTTTTGTTCATATTCCTTCCTTAACGATGTCTCTTGTTTTAATATCAGTTTAGATAACCAATCCTCACTCAACCCAGCCATCTTCAATCCAAAATATGTATAAAACCCTATATGTCTTTCTGTTCGTTCGTGTCTGTCTTCCTATAACGTGATAACTGTTTATGGATGTATCGATGAATAACATACTAGAAATTATATTGTTAGTATACTAGTATAAGTCATGGACCAAACAAATTGTGATCTCAGCTTAATGTGTCCCAAGTGTGGTTCTGGAAGTAAAATATTCATAGAAAGATCGCTATTAAATTCGAAGATTGGTAAATGCAATTCTTGTGGCTATGAATTTGCTTTCAAGTGACGGTATTAACCCCACCCCTGCCAACCTTATTTTTATGGGATTTCAATACCCTTGTTTCAAGAACTCAAGACAGCAGCTCAAGCTTACCAACAGCTCACTTACTAACCCTAACGTCACTTAGCGACTTAAATAGGTAGAACGCTAGTAACAGAACTTATACTGATTGATTGCAAGAGAAGTACGCTATCAAAAGGTAGGAGCATGAAGAACTATGGACTTACCTTGGGGAGATGAAAGGTCAAATAAATTCATAACAAATGTAGGTTTGGTTACCAGTGACGGCCCTTTTGGACCCAATGTAATGGCATGTGAATGGACACACCATATATCCTACACTCCCGGATTGATTGCTATTTGCGTAAGAAGAGTTGATGCGACTTACGAGAATATCAAACAAACAAAGCAATTTGGAGTGAATCTTTGTGCTGCGGATCAATCAGTGATGTCAAGTATAGCGGGAGGTTACTCTGGCAAGGAATTCGACAAAATCAATGCACTCAAGCAACTTGGGTTTGAGTTCTATAAAGCAAGCAAGATCAGAGCACCCATGATAAAAGGGGCGGCAATGAATGCTGAATGTAAATTGCTTAATGAAGTTAGTTTTGGAGACCATACCATGTTTATAGGGGAGGTTGAAGAAGCTTCCAACAATCCCCATAAAGAGCCGCTTGCTTATCATAATGGAAGATATTGGATTATGAAATCCACTGTACAAAAGCCTTCACAAGAAGAACGTGAAAGCTTCAGAAACGTTGTTGAAAAATACAGAAAAAAGCTCTAATATCCTAAAATTTTTCTGAATGGCACCAACACATGCACCCTACCAAGTTTTCACCATTTCTTTTTTTGGCAACTGAAACCAATGAAAGTTCTGCATAAACAATTCAAGCCTAAAGTTTCAATCTTGTGCTTTGCTATGCGTATATCATGTCGCATAATTAAAAAATGGATTGCTAGCATTATACTAGCAAATCACATTTGATTGGTCTTATTCCATCTTTAGCTGTGTTCTTCGTGCGATATCGCTTCACTTACTCCGTGAATGTGGAGCACTGCTGTTGCAGTTGACGCAAGTCTTATCGACTTGTCCTGAATATTTATCAACCCAATATCTACTACTTCGACACCCTCTGGTGGTAGGTTCATGTGGTAAACGCATGTCTTTCTCTGCGTAAATACCTCATACACCATGTTATCGGTCGTTAGGTCTATCACTTCGAAGTCCGGAGCTACTCCAACTACTACAGATACGATACCTTTTCCGTCCTCATCACAATTCACTTTCAGTGCGATATGGCCACCAACTATGCGCAATGGAAATGAATCGTATAGATGTATGAAATCTCCAGACGGAATCTTCTTGTTGCTTAGTAATACTGTGACCGAGTCATGTCCGGCCTGTGGTTCCTGGCTCTTTGCCAGTGATGCCATTGAGACTGCTATGATTGTAGAAAATATGGCTATAGCAGCTAGTCCGAATACTACTTTGTGCATTAACACAGACATAATTTCGATTTCAATAAGGTTTTCGGTACAAAGGTCGAACTCATTCGTGGGAACTCATCATTGTTGACGACCTTTGCCAAGAATTATTTAAATGCCACATGGTCAGGCCCTTATATTCGTGAACGGTTCAGCTGACAATAGTTATTGTAAGTACCTTGGGATTTTTTTTACAGCATGAGCAATTGAAACTCTTCCGGGTCCAACTACAATGATGAACAAAACAGCTGCAAGCATCACTAGATCAAATTCCCAACCTGTAAATGTACTGCCTGAAAACTTATCCAGCCCTTTTATGTGGAAAATTGCTCCAAGTAGTATAATTGCCATGATCCCACTAGATATTCTGGTTAAAACGCCAGCAATTAAGAAAGTACCGCCTAAAAATTCTGCCAGAGCAATTGGAAGTTGCAATTCAGCAGGAAGACCCATACCTACTAGCCATTCTCCCCAGCTTGGACTAAATTTCTTGGTACTATGAAAAATGAAAATTGCACCAATTGAGGCCCTTAATCCCCAATGTGTTATATCGTGTAACTTGCTTCCACGAATTGTTGCTTCGGTTTCCTTCATATAATTGCATTTGAGATGGTACAATTTATGTTGATTGATTAACAGTTTACCGAATTATCGAACGATTCAAGTCCTAGTCATACAGATTGATGCGATAAGATATTATCCATCTTATGCAAACGATGACTATGGCATCGTCGTGGATTTATCTTACAATAGCTGTAGTAATTGCTGTAGTGGCATTAGGAGTAGTGGCGATTACCACTTCAATAGAGCAAGCCAATAAGCTTGCTGAGCCTGTCATAGACTACTCAAGCCTGATAGATAATCTGCACTCCACTGGAGCAATCGTCGAGCCTTCTGGAGAGGTATCGCAACCTTTCTTCTCTGTTAAAGGCCAGGTGATCAAGGTTAACGGTGACGATGTTCAGGTCTTTGAGTATGCTGACTCTACCGCTGCCGATTCTGAAGCGGGACTCGTTTCACCTGATAGTAGCTCAATAGGCACTAGCATGGTGCATTGGGTCGCTACGCCTCACTTTTACAAGTCAGAGAAATTGATTGTGCTGTATGTTGGCGACAACATGGCTGTAATAGATGCCCTGGAAGCTGTTCTGGGTCCACAGTTCGCTGGGAGATAGGAGTTTCTGATTTACAGCTAACCTTTGTCATGCCAGCAGATGGGGCATGGCTTGTTCATTTCCACTATCTTCAGAAATGTTGTGGTTTTATCATTTATCCCAAGGAGAGTAAGCGTAATTGTGCATCCGTTGCTTGCACTTTCTCCAATATACAGTGTTATAGGCAAGCCTTCCTCTCTTGCAACTGGATACTCCATAAAGTTCAAGCCAATTATACGGTCAGGATGGATCTCTTGAACAAGTAGGGGGCCATGTCTCTGGCCCTCACCGAGAGTTACTATTGACTTGATCCCAAGTCTTTCTTCCACTATTTTAGCTAGCCCTTCTAATCCTTTGAGATCAACAATCGGTTCTGCCAAACTTGCAGTATGCAACTCAATTACCTTGTCTGCCTTGATGAAGATAACAAAGCTTCCTACTTCCTGAGTATTCACCTCGACTTCGAAAGAAGCGTCTCCTATGGGCGGATCCATGATTTGTGAGCCTGGCATTACAGATTTTATCGTCCCAAAGTGCTTTTGTGCAGAGGTCTGCGAATCGAAATCTATCATACTAAAGGACAAAGAGCCTGTCCTGTTCTTCGAATTGAAACTCAAATTGTAAAAGCTATCCATGTTAGCAACCTGTTCTGGATCTACCGATTCTGCGATCTTCTTCATGTCATGGAATTTGGTGTCAAGCTCTACGTGCGAAGTAAGGACCTTTTCAACATCTTCCTTCGTCAGAAGGGTCTTAAAATGCTCTTCAGCAATTTTGCTGCCATCCGTCAGCACAGCACGCTTTGTGCCAGATCCGAAATTGCCACTAGAAATCATCCGGTTATCTTTATCAAAAGCTATCCATTCGAAAGATGCGGATCGGTTATCAACTATCATCAATATTATCAATGACCTGCCAGGCTTTATCGATCTATCACTTGTCTGTACACTTACAGTACTCTGATCTATTCTATCTCTGTCCCATCCTCTAGCCTTTACAAAACTGATCTTTCCATCATCTATCCGAATCTGAACACCAAATACCTCCTCATCGGCGTTGTTCTTAACAGCAACCAGTGTCACTTTCTTCTTATGCTTCATCGCTACTGAAATATCCGCGTTTGCTTCTTCACCTCTGATTTTAGAAACAGCGAGGGCTGCAATGTATTCCGATGGCTCTATTCTTTGAGTGCTTACAGGGTAGGGCTGAATATTTACCAGTCCTATGTAATGTCCATCAAAAGCTTTAACCGCGAAATCTGCTGTAGTTGCCAGATTTAATTCAGCTATCACATCGCCCTCGTGAGCGTCCGTGATCTTAACCAAAATAGTCGCCCGACCTTCCCAGACACACACGACATCAGCCGGGCATCTAGAATCCTCTACTACATCAACAAATTTTACCATCACATTAATTGGCTCAATTAGTGCGGTCTGGTTTATCTTGAGCTGAAATTGAGTACCCAATTTGGCAGAAATATCTGCAGTGTCAAGATTCAGTGATGGCGGTTCAGCCCCAACCTCTTTAGGAACATAAATCCAAATCTGCCCTACTGTGGAAAATATTAGAACTGCAGACAATAAGAACGCAACATGTTTTTTGAAGCTCAAGCTCTTCAGCCACCTATCACTATCGATCGAAAGCTGTTTTAAATATTATCTATTCGAATGACCGTCGAACTTTAGCGAAGTTGATATGAAAATAAAAAGGAGGAGTGTTAGTGGTGTCTTTAATTCTGTACACTTTGTGAATTAGTCAATACCTAACTTTCTGCACCCTTCAACCACATCCTTGAATGTGATTAACGGCACAAATTTAAGGAAGTTGAACCTTGCGATTCTTCCATCTATTGCAAATTGCTGTAGCAAATGTGGATCTTCTGCATCTACTATCCATAGAAATGTATGTTCCAGAGCAGAATGGTATTGTCCTACAATCTTGTTTATCTTGTACTTTGCAAACCCACCAGGCTTTTCAAATCTGCTTGCTGCGTCCAATACCGCTTTTCTGATCTCGACGTTGTTCCAGGGACAGGTTTCTGGTGTATGGCTTCCATATATTCCATATAAGGCCATACTCTTTGAAGCGCAACTTTACAATTAAGGTTTTATAATCTACAATCAGAATATCATTTTGCCCATTTTTGGTGATCTTCTAGTTATAATGCCCAGCTTTTTCTGTGTGTCTAAAGATAGAGACTAACAAAAGATTATCAGCTTTCTCATAGAATATCAATTGATGAAACTATTTAGCCACATTCAGAGGAAGAATGGCAAAGACAAAGAATCATGGAGGCATAAATGCAGCAACAATATTGATACTGGGAAACTTGAGGATGACAAGTTGCTGTCGGAAATAGAACGCCTTAAGCAGAGGATACAAGAACTGGGTAGTAATTGCGACGATGCTCTTAGTGAATCAAAAAAAGAAGGATAGTTAATTTATTATAACGACAAATTATCTTTTGAGATCGCCCTACAAATCCATCAGCATATTCTTCTTCAAGCCAAATTATTTGACTGCGTCTTTCGTTATCTTTGGTGAACAAGCATTATAAGTTAAGCAAAAATTCTCAGATTTTTGTGCCATAGCTTTGGCCACGTATGAGAAGCCCCATACCTCACATCGATACAGTTTTGATATTATCTTTTGGCGTTGATGGAGAATATAGAATAACACTGGAATTGGAGAAGGGGTGTGGCTGGATGGACCCTTGTGAAGAAGAATGTTTATCCTCCTCCAATTTTGCGGGGCTTCGCTTGGGTTAGGTACTAAAAAGTTTGCAAATGTTATATTACTTACCTCAAACCATTTAATTCGAGTTAGAACCGTTGGTGGATATGGTTATACCCACATTCGGCATAACATAACGACCATGAACAAACAAATAGAAACTGAGCTGCTGCGATTCAGGGATGATAAATTTAGTTTAATCTGCAACATAACAGCCTTAGGATTGCTGATAAGTGCAATAATGATGATAAAAGGGGTGTTGTAAGCGATCTTAATCTTGAGGCAGATGCTAAAAGAATGGATGAACTCCTAAGATATTGAAATGGCTTAGGATTCTAAACTTTTGAGACGTATCTGATGAACTTCTTGCATTTACAGTGTACGATGTTACGAAAAGCATCCTGGTATGAATGGTAACACTCGGTTCCTCTGCCAGTGTGCCACTCCATTTCATGCCCGCAAGTAGCACATCTATCTTCGCGCTTCATTTTGGATAAACCCCTATTTCTTGCTGTATGGATTGCTATATTATTTACTGGCAGTTGATGTAATTACAAGGACTTAACCTCGGGTATTGAGAATCAATTTAAGAATCATACCCAAATATCGTTAGGCTGACATAAAATTCTGGTACCCAGATGGGTACACTGTATTTATACCCCATTCAATTGCAAGGGGGATATAATACAGCATGCCCCTTGCTAGGATTTATTGCGAGTTCACGGCAGCTAGAACTACCTTTTTCCAGTAATCAACAATACTACCTATGAAACTTCCAATCTCACTTGAAGTGAAACCATCTGGTTTGTAGAGGTTGCCACTAATGGCTGGTAGGGCGACCATGGCAGCTAGTATCGCTACTCCTACCAATAACGAAATTTTCATATGAAATAGTTTTCAAGGAATCATAATAGAGCAAAACTCCATTTTTGTAGAGTGACAAGTCACTTTTTGCTATGACGTTCACACATGCAACCTTGCTTCTTGCATAAATGAAAAACGATAATCGAGTTCTAAATATCATCTGTAAGAATGATCTTCACTTCTTCTTCAAGCCGATGGGGAGCCACTTATAAATTCCTAACCATATATACTGACTGTGATGAAACAAGATGAGTAATATACTTGCTGAAATCAATGCCAAAGAGATCAAAAAGTTGGTAAGAAAGGATACGATTGCACTGCTAATTTTTGCAAAACCACTTCATCTGGTTCATAAGATATCAATAGTGAATCAGAAGCCTGAAAATCTGAAAGAATAACCTGCTTCCCTGTGTACCCTTTTTGTACAGATCCAATATCATCTCATAATGCTTATTCTTACGTTACCTATATTCATCACCACAATCGCCGATCAATCCGTAAAGATCACGTGACTTGCGGAGGACCCTTTCTACCAGATCATGATCCTCCGTCTCAAGCTCGAAATCAAATACGTGGGCATTGTCAGCCCGGTGATCTGTCAAGCCCAGTCGTACACCGATAATCACTCCAGCGACTGCTGGGCGGTCTAGGATGTAACGCACAGCTACATTTGCGATGCTCACTCCATGCTTGTTGGCGATCTGCTTGAGTACTAGTAGCAGCTCTTGAAACAGACCCCAACCACCCCACGCATCCACCATCTGCTTATATTTCCTCAGGCTGGCAGTGTTCAGTGCGCTGCCCATGGGCTCAGGTTGCCCTAGGTATTTCTCTGACAATAGGCCGCCACAGAGAGTTCCGTAGGTGAGAAGCTGAATGTTGTGCTCCTGGCAAAACCGAATCATGTGCACCTCGGGCCTCCGGTCAATTAATGAAAACTGGACCTGGTTTGACACTACGTTAGTCCCATGGTCAACTATTCGCCTTAGGTGCTCACTATCGAAGTTGGTCAGACCAATGTGCCTGATCTTGCCTTCTTCCCGTAGCTGGGACAAATAATTTAGAGCATCGAGATAGTTGGTATCCCGGTAGTCCCACCAGTGGAACTGCAAAAGGTCGAGCGTTTCAACGTTCATGCGCCGTAGCGACAATGCAATATTCTCTTCGACCAGCGGACGCGTCATACGCCCCGGTGGTGGCACCCACTTGGTAAAGGCCTGAAGATTGGACAGCGCTTCGACACCCCTTGATGACGCTATCTGGTGCTTAAATTCTCCAATAAAGTCCTCCGCTGGGCCATAATGGTCCGCTAGGTCCCAAGTGGTGAAGCCAGCATCCAAGTAGGTGAACATACTGGAGATGGCTTTTTTAGGATCGATGGGCCCGTGGGCCCCGGATACCTGCCACATCCCGTTCAAGATGCGGCAGATACGCAAATCAGATGTGAATTGGAGTGTGCTTGCGTCAGGTAGATTCATTTGAAACTTGAACTGTTCAGTTTCCTTTATAGCTTCCGAAAATTATAAAATATCGCTCTGCAGAAAAATGTCTATTTTTATTCTTCTTTGACAAGATCAACAAATGCTTTTATCGCAGTCTAACATTTTCCCAAATTGTTGGATGAGGTAACTGAATTCCCGATTAGAGAGAAAGAAGTAAACAAGGAAAATTTCATCGGTCGTGTTATTCAAAGTAGATTTCATGACAAAGAAGATTCTTTAAGCAAAAATATCTATTATGTAACTTTCATAGAGGGATCCAGAACTAAATTTCATACTCACAAGTCTGATCAAACATTAATCGCAACCGATGGAATAGGAAAACTTGCCATCGGAGAAATAACGAATCAGATTGATGACCGACGTTGCGAAATTAAAGTAACAAAAGAGATCGTATTGTTGCCAAAAAATGCTGTTCACATTCCGGCCGGCACATATCATTGTCACGGGTCTGCACAAAAAGAAATAGAATTCACTCATCTTGCAATTAATGGCCGTTTGTCTAATAATACGGACTGGTTTGAAGAGAGGTGGAAGACCGATTCTCCTCAAATGTTATTTACCTCATCAATTAAAGATCACATAATTACCCTGATAAAGTCAGATCAGAAATAGCTCTGTCGATTCTCCATTCAGTAACAGATATGATAACAGTTCAAACGCTTTAATACATACGATTTTGCATGATCATCGTGAATGGAAAGACATCACTTATTGCAATTGGAGCGTTCCTTATTGGTTTGGGTATTGGTTATGGGATCTTTGCTGCAACCGTACAACAGCAGTTGCAGAATCAACAGATCCAGATAGCTTCGCTGCAGGCTGAAGTTTCAAAGTTGAAGGGCACAACTGCAGGGCAAAGTATAATGCCTGCGGCACCGATTCCCGATGCTGCCAAGGGCCCAGCCATCGATCCTGAAAAGGGATATTTAGTTGAGGAGATCAAAGATGGGCTTTATTGGGTAACTGAGGGTGCCTACCAGGTGATGTTTCTTACTACGGGCGAGGGAGTGATAGTTGTGGACGCTCCACCGACGATTGGTGAGAACGTACTGAAGGCTATCGGTGAGGTGACAGATGAGCCGATTACACATGTCATCTATAGTCACTTTCACGCAGATCATATCGCTGCGGCGAGTATCCTTCCGAATGATGCTGTCATTATTGCTCATGAAGATACTGCAGAGCACTTAGCACATGCAAGTAGCCCGAGCCGCTCATACACTTTCGGCTCCTTTGTTGGCGGTTCTCCTGTTCTGCCACCGACGGTCACTTTTTCAGACAGCTATATGCTTACCTTGGGCAGCCAGACTTTGGAATTGGCATACAAAGGACCAGTTCATGTACCAGGTAGCATCTTCATCTACGCACCTCAACAGAAAGTGCTCATGTTAGTAGATGTCGTCTTCCCTGGTTGGTCGCCTTTCAAAGATTTAGCAATGACAGAACATGTACCAGCCTTTATTGCTGCACATGATTTGATATTAGAGTATGAATTTGACACGTTCATTGGTGGACATCTAACTCGTCTAGGTACACCTGAAGATGTCAAAATACAACGAGAATACATTCAAGATATTCAAGCTAATGCAGCTACAGCTTTCCAGACGGTTGACTTTTTTGCTATAGCTGAACAAACCGGATTCGAGAACTCTTGGTTGTTATTCGATACATACTTGGAGGCTGTAATACAATCATGTACTGATGCAACCGTACCTCATTGGATTGATCGGTTAGGAGGGGTAGATGTATTTACTGATGATCATTGCTTCAAAATTGCCGAAAGCCTGCGGATTGACTAACAAGTGTAGACACTTCAATGCTACATAGCTTGCTCCTCTCAATTCAAGATCGCGTTGCTGAGTGGGCATACAGAAACCACAGGCCATTGTTGGTAAAGATCACGAATCCTCAACCTGAAGATGGTATACTTGATCTTGGTGGAGGAACAGGATGGATTGCTGCAACCTTTGCTGATATTTGCAGAGAGGTTTTCGTTCTCGATCCCGACCAAAAGAAATTAACCTTTGGAAAGGAAAGAAGAAAGAATGTAAGGTTCATACCTGGAAGCGCGGATCGCATTCCATTTCGAAATGACTACTTCAGCAAGGTAATGATTATTGCTTCTTTCCACCATTTTGCAGACCAGGAGTCCGCTCTAAAAGAGATCAGAAGAGTAATGCACCCAAATGGATTGCTCGTGCTACTTGAATTCGATCCTACGACCTGGAGGGGCAAGCAGGTGAACTTTTTCGAGAATACGCTGCAAAGGATGAATTGTAAGTATTATACACCTTCTCAGCTAGAAGAAAAAGTAAAGCAGCTTGGATACGAAGAAATCTCGATAATACCTTCGAAATTTGGTTACTTCCTGACTGCGATAAAACCTAGTTTTGGGAGCTAACATATATCATGAGAAAAAATAAGGATGGTAACGGAGAATACCTCCGTTAAGGTGTTTATACTGTAGCACCTATCTTTTGTTCTTGCTTTTTTGCTAGGAATGATGTCGTCAAGCCAAGTACTGCGCCGAAGAGCACGTAGTGCAGCAATGGGACGAGAAATTCTGTGTATGGAACAGACGTTGGTTTGGACAGTATCGCGAAAGATATGAGACCTGTTATGATACCCAGAGTCACACCTTCCTTCACATTTGTTGGTCTGAGACTCTTATTGGATGTCAATATACCGTATATTGTGCCTATGATCACGCTTGTCGGTATTAGCACTGCAAAGTCCACTGTGTTCATGGCAAGCATCGGTATAGCCATGACGAGTCCTGCGATTAGCCCTCCAACTGCTCCGTTTCGAATCCCTTTCTTTACCTCATATGTGTTTGTCATGTTTTTTGTCGGTGGCCATAGATACACTGCCCTATTCTTAAGGATAGATCGTTTAACAGTTATCTAACCGCTATCAAGTTTTACACAATTGAATGACAATTGGTGTGTCAAATAATTGTTGCAAAGATGCTTAAGATCTTTTCTTACAATCTCATGTTATCATACTTACCATACGCATCTCATTGCCTTGTATTATGAAGCGATCAGAAAACATAATTTCAGATATTTAAACAGGAGTCCAATCAGGATGTATTTTGTTTAGAGCGTGAGATGCATGAGACTTCCTAAGAGTCTGATTTCTTTTATTCGCAGTCTAGGCTAAAAAATAAGAGATGGCGTACTGCCTTACTGCTTCTTGCTTGCCTCAGAAAATATCTTCTGGAACTTTGCATCCAGCTCTTTCTTTGCCTCGGACATCGTAACCATCGCCTGCCAGTACTTGCCAAATGACTCTATGACCGCGTCTGCGGCTTTGTCCATCGACGGCCCCCACATTGATTCGATCCTCTTCCTCAACCGTTCCACATGTGCCTCGTGTAACGCTCGGAAGAAGGCCTTGTGCCACTCCTGCTTCGCATGTTCTACTGGATCCATAACTTGACAGCATTCAGACCCGCAGCATTCGTCGTATGATTTTCCTGAACCGCATGGACATTTCTCACCTTTTTCTATCGTACATGATTCAGACTTGCATTCCATATCGCTTACTTTCTCCTTACCAGTAACTATACAAAGGTAAGTATTTAAATTGGTAAGTGATTAAATAGTAAGGAGATGAAGTGGTGGTAAGTTGAACGATCAACAACTTGAGTGGGCCAAGAAGAATATGAAGTGCTGTCCGATCGCGAACACATTCAGCATAGTTGGTAAAAAGTTCACTTTCTTGATACTACGAAATATGATGAATTTTAACCAGAAAAGGTTCAACCAATTCATTGACTCGATTGAAGGAATAAATCCAAAGACGCTTTCTATCAGGTTAAGGGAGATGGAGAAGGACGGATTGATAGAGCGAAGGATCTATCCAGAAACTCCAATAAGGATCGAATACTATCTGACGGAAAAAGGTAACGCACTGAAACCTATATTGGAAGAGATGGCAGATTTTTCCCTGCAATATTGTTGCGAAGATGTATTCAAAGATGGGAAACCAAGAAAATTTCAGGAAGTTTTCGGTAGATCAATGAAGGCAGCTTCTTAGTAGCAAAGATCTCTCAGCCGATGTAAAGCTACGCTCCACTCACCAATAGGTCAGTTACTTACGATATCATCACGTACTAATTTAAATACTTACCTTTGTATAGTTAGTAGTGCCAAGTAAGGTGAATGTGAAAATACCACTTACGCAATTAGAGAATGAAATAACTGAGGCTGTCCGGAAGCTCAGTGAGAACGTTGTCAGCATAAATAGCATGAAGCTTGCTAGGGATTTTAGATTTGGTCTTGTACCTCTTGAAGGAACTGGTTCTGGCCTTATCATAGACAAAAAGGGCTACATCGTCACTAACCATCATGTTATTGATGGTGCAGCTAGAGTCCAGATCAATCTTAATGATGGAAGAAGCTTAGTAGGTGAAGTTGTTGGAGGAGACTCTGCTACAGACATAGCACTGATCAGGGTTGAGGCAGATAACCTGCCTGCGGCCAGCCTTGGAGATTCAGAGAAGCTGAAAGTAGGACAGATAGTACTCGCTATAGGAAACACATTGGGTTTGCCAGGTGGGCCAACTGTATCAGCAGGAGTGATAAGTGCTCTCGGAAGACCCCTGCCTGGTTTGGATTTTATCTTTGAGGGATTGATTCAAACCGATGCAGCCATTAACCCTGGCAATAGCGGCGGTCCTATAGCAGATCTAAATGGGAATGTGGTCGGCATCAACACCGCAATGATACCTTATGCGCAAGGCGTGGGATTCGCAATACCAATAAACACGGTAAAGAATGTGATGGAACAAATATTTGCGAAGGGAAGAGTGACGAGACCATGGCTTGGAATTTCTGGAGCAAACCTGAATACAGCTATCGTGAGAAGATATGATCTTCCAACTGATTCTGGCGTACTTATAGTTGGGATAACACCATACGGTCCTGCGTATGAAGCTGGATTAAGAGTTGGCGACATCCTAACGCAAATAGATGAGTATGAGATAAAGCAGATGAAAGATCTCTTAGCTGCCCTCTCAAAATTTTCAATGGGAGAAGAGGTATCCATATCCTTCGAAAGAAATGGAACGCGCTACAAGACATCGATTAGGCTGATGGAGGCTGCGATGCGGATCATCAATAGGAATGCCGATAACTGATTTAGTGATTTAAGCACTCAGTAATATTTAAGATGCATTAGACCTTGATAATCGTATGTCAGCTTTCGATGTCAGCTCTAATGAATGGGAAGGAAAGATCTTGAGTTCTAAGACATTAACTGCAGTAGACTTCTGGGCTCCTTGGTGCCCTTGGTGTATGAAACTGAAGCCTATATTTGAAGAACTAGCAAAGGAGTACAGTAACAAAATTGTATTTGCCAAGGTTAACGTTGATGCAGAGCAGGAGATAGCAAGTAAGTACAGTATAATGGGAATTCCTGTAATCAAGTTCTTTTGTGATGGAAAGGAAGTCGGGGAATTAGTTGGCTATATGCCAAAGGATAAACTTAAGCAGGAGATTGATAAAGTATTAGAAACCTATCCGCAGTGCCTATCACAAAGTTCTATAGTAAAGCGATAATTAGCCCCCCTTAACTCTGTTACCATCGAGATCTGAATATCGAGTGGAAGCGATCGTTATTTGGTTCTGTATCGAATCTAGTCAAACTTTATTTTCCAACATTCATCACACAAAGCTATCACACCTAAAGCATCTGGATAATAGGTACTATGTGAGTTTTCTTCCGTTAACTCTTTGCCACATATATAGCAATTCATTCTGATCAATCTCGATTATTATATAGGTGTATATTCATCTTATTTATCTATAGAGGACAAGTTGAATCCACAGAATAAAATCGGAACAAAAATGAAAATCCTTTCTGTCAATGTCGGCCTTCCACGCAAGGTGGTCTTTAAGGGGCAAGAGGTTACGACTGGAATTTTCAAGGAACCAGTACAAGGTCGTGTCAACCTACGAAAACTCAACCTTGATGGAGACAGGCAAGCCGATTTGACTGTACACGGAGGAGCAGACAAGGCAGTATACGCATACCCTGCGGAGCATTATGAGTACTGGCGGCGCCAATTGCCAGGTACGGAACTGCCTTGGGGGATGTTCGGTGAAAATTTGACTACGGAAGGCTTGCACGAAGATGCGCTCAACATTGGTGATCAGTTTCAAATTGGATCGGCAAAAGCGATGGTGACACAGCCACGAATGCCATGTTACAAACTTGGAGTTAAGTTTGGACGAATGGACATTGTTAGACAGTTTCTAGCCAGCGGTCGTTCTGGGTTTTATTTTAAGGTATTGCAAGAAGGTGATATTGGTGCAGGGGATGCAATAGAACTTATCAGTCGTGATAAGAATAAAATCACAGTTAAAGAGATCGTACGATTGTATGTCCATGATAATGAAGATATCGAAACTTTAAAACATGCTGCACAGGTTGAGGCTTTACCCGAAGATTGGAGAGGGTATTTCCGCCAACAGATAGAACAGCTCGGAAAGTAATTGAATGTCTTGGAAGATGAACGTATTGAGAGCTGATGGTTCACTTGCAAAACGAGCTAGCTTATACTTTTAAAAAGGTGGAAATAAAAAAGAGGAAAGGGCGCTTTCTCCTATGTCTAAGCCTTCACTAAGACTTTGGAGCTCAAGAATTCGGAAATCTTACCAGCTATAAAATCCAAGTCTTCTTCTAGTGCAAAGTGACCTGTCTCAAGTATGTGCTTCTCGACATTCTTCAAGTCACGTTCGTACTGATGTGCACCTGCTTCTGGGAAGATGTAATCATTTTTGCCCCAGACAATGAGCATAGGTGGTTGATACTTGCGGAAGTATTCCTGAAATTTTGGGTACAGCGGTACGTTGGTGCGGTAGTCGTGGAGCATGGCCAGTTGAATCGCAACGTTGCCTGGACGATCGAGACCTGCCTGATCAGTAATCCAGTTAGCTGGGTCTATTGCATCAGGATTACGTGTACCATTTTGGTACTGCCATTTTGTGGTGTCCGCGGCTACGAGGTAATGTAGCTTCTTTTCGTTCTCATCTGTTTTGTCTTTCCACCAAGCCTTTATAGGATCCCAGAACTCGAGTAGACCTTCTTCGTAAGCATTGCCGTTCTGTACGATAAAAGACTGAACTCTTTCCGGGTGCTTGACAGCAAGTCGAAATCCAATAGGTGCACCATAGTCCATAACATATAGACTGTACTTTTCAAGTCCAAGCTTCTCCGTGAACTTCTCGATAATCTCAGTCTGATGCTCAAATGTGTACCTGAATTCATCTACAGATGGCATTGAGCTTTTCCCATAGCCTACGTAATCAGGTGCGACTAGGTGAAACTTTTCTTCTAGGGCAGGTATGAGATTACAGAACATATGTGAGGATGTAGGAAAGCCGTGTAGTAACAGGATCGTTGCAGTGTCTTTCTGTCCTCCTTCTTTGTAGGATATTTTGAGTCCGTCGATATCGACGGTTTTTTCAATCATTGCAAGATCGGATCGTATTCCACTAAATAAAGATGATCATATTTCTAACTTTGATCAGGCTAGAGCTCATACGGAGATTTTCTAATCAGGACTTTTCCATTCTTTCTTTTTCGCATATCTCGCAGTGTAAAAATATGCATTTGTAGGAAGGAGCATGGAATAACTTTCCTGTCTTGAGTGTCAAATTACCAAATATCTTAGCGTGATGCGCAGCTGCAGCGAGAACTGCTCCTATAATAGGAGCAGTGAGGTAGATCCATAGATCTTGTAATACGTTTGTAACTATTGCAGGGCCAAAACTCCTTGCAGGATTTATGCTGGTACCAGAAATTTGTGCACCCAACATAACTTGTAGACCTATAACTATCCATACCACCAGAGGTGTGAACTTTGCCGTATTATGATGGCTTAGCATGATCAAGATTGAAATTACAAGTATGAATGTCATTACAGTCTCAGCTATAAACGCTTCAAGGAATGATATTCCAGAACCAGGCAAGGTCAATGCGCCGTTTACACTCCAAAATTCATTACCCCATGCTAGCAATGCAATTGTAGAACCTATAGTTGCTCCAATGAATTGAAAAGTTATGTATCCAGCAAGGTCTCTATGATGCATCCTCTTTAGCAGCCAGAAAGGGAGAGAGACAGCAGGGTTGATATGCCCACCACTGAGTTTACCTAGAGGACTGATCACAACTAGGGCTGCAGTACCACTAAAGATAAGTCCAGTCAGAAAAAGTCTTGCCATCTCGTCTGAGATTAATTCTTTAATGAACGCATCATTTCCAAAATTTATGATGATCGCCGATGTGCCAAAGAACAGTAGAATTGCCGTTCCCAGCATTTCACATATGTATTCATTCCAATGCAGATACATAAGTTTTCAGCGTCTTGGTAACTTCCATAAAATAAGAGTCTATAGGAATCTTGAAGTGAGCAAGCGACGAAAAGTTAGATGGGAAAAAATATTAGGCGCAAAGAAGCAATCGATACTGTGAGCGAGAAGAAGCTGGAGGTAGCGACTTTTGCGGCAGGCTGTTTTTGGGGAGTCGAGGATGCCTTCGGGCAGATAAAGGGCATCAAATCAACAATGGTAGGCTATACCGGAGGAACGTTCAAGAACCCCACATACGAGGACGTTTGCACTGACAAAACGGGGCATGCGGAAGCGGTGCAGATACAATACGATCCAAAAGAGGTCTCCTACGAAGAGCTCCTTGACGCATTCTGGTCAATTCATGATCCTACAACCATGAACAGGCAGGGCCCCGATATAGGTCCACAGTATCGTTCGATGATTTCTTACCACACTCCCGAGCAGGAAGCCCTTGCCAAAAAGTCAAAGGAGGAGCTCGAGAAATCTGGAAAAGTCAAGAAGAAGATTGTGACTGAAATAGTCCCAGCAACGACTTTCTACGAAGCTGAGGAATACCACCAGAAATATTACCCAAAGAGAGGCGGCGGAAGCTGCCATGTATGAGAACAATAATACTCTGTAAATAAGGAACTCAAACTTTTACATTTGCCTAGGGCGATCGTTGCAGAATTGCAACTGCTTGAATATCAGCTGCTAAGTATATTTTCAGCTACAGTGTCAGTAGTATGCCTTTTCAACCATAAATTCCAGGCGGAGGACGCTTACTTCTGGTTACAGCCTTTAGAATCAAATCTTCATCACCCGTCTTGCCAGCTATCATAGCAGCCAAATCATTAGCAGTAATTATCCCTATCAACATGTCTTTGTCGACTACGGGAAGTCTCCTAATCTTATACTTTACCATAAGCTCTGCGGCTTCTTTTACCGTTTGGTCTGGCGAGATTTTGAAGAGTGGTGTTGTCGCGATGTCCCTGACCAAGACTTTTGAAGGGTCAAAGGGTTCCACCAGAACCCTAGATACAAGATCTCTTTCGGTCACTATGCCTAGAGCCTTAATCCCAGATGTGATTACTACGCATCCGACACCCTTATCGGCCATAAGGCGAGCAGCATCAAGAACACTCTTGTCGCTTTCGATCTTAGCCACATCTTTGTTCATGACTTCCTTGACCTTTTTGTCCATGATTGATCGTATAGTACGGACAATATGTAAGAATTTCCTCTATATTGATGGAGTTATCACTTCGAATATATGCACTTGAACGTAAAACTGCAACTAGCTTTGATACAATCTTCTTAAAACAGCCACTAAGAAATGTGCTTGTAGGTATATAGTTTTGTTCTACTCATTATTTCTACATATAATAGGCAATCCTGATGGTATCTATGAACCAAAAAATAAATAAGAAAAAAGAAAGTGGCTGACTGCAAGAACAACTGCTACTGAAACAAGTACTATTGCAGCGATGACAGGTGAAATTCCTTTCTTTGATCTGGTAACAAAGGCTCTCACAGAAATGGGCCCATTGTTCAAACTAGTCATTTTCTTATCCTAAATTTTCACATAAAATGTCATGTAGTGTATATTACCCTCTCCATCTGAAGCCTGTATCATGTAATATTTACCAGGTTCTGCATTGTTTGGAATCTTCACTGAGAGTGTGTCACCAGATATAATTTCACCTAGTCTCTTGAACTTGCCATCAGGGTAAATCCAATCAGCAGTGTATGGATGGGGATCACTAGTCTGAACACGCACATACACAGATTCACCGGGGCTCCCCTGGTATTTTTCACCAGCAGAGGTGGAGCAGTTATTTGAGGTGTCTGATTTGATGCAGGCATAAAAAGCACTTCCAGTATCACTTATCGTATCGGTAACCAAGACAGCTTGATAGGGAATAGTCTGTGCATAGGGTTCCCCATTTTCCATTTGACCGCGTATAACCATGAAAAAGAAAGTCATATCGGAAGTGTTTGGCTTCCACCGAGGGTCGAAGGTACCGATTTTTGGATCCAAATCACAGAAGGTCAAATTGACCCAGCCTTTCTCAGGATCTGGTTCACCGTAAACATTTGGAAGAACAATTGGAAGAGAATCATCGTACTGCTTTACCTTTACTGTAGGATTGGCCAAGTCTAAGCTGCAAATGTAGGCAGTTGTCTGGCCGAAACTTGCACCACCACTCATAGTTAAGACCATGCCTGTATGGTGCATTAGATTCATGTCCATTCCAGACGGGTCCCTATTTTTCACTCTCACTATCAGATTTGTTTCCTCGTCTGCAGGCAGACGAAACGCTGGATATCCGGGGATGCCCTTATGCTCGATCTCCCAACCTGTCTGATCAATTCCATCTCTAGTTATTTGATCTGGAAACATTACTCCCAATAAGGTGTAATTTAGGATTATCGAGCCGGTATTTTGTGCAAGTACATCCTCCACTACGAATTTATTTATATCTATCTCCTCGATTGTTTGCTTGAGTGCGTCCTCAAGTTGCTCTGGAGGTATTATTGCAGGAGGTGGATATGTTGTGCTCTGAATATTGCCCCTCTCACTAATTATATCTATTCTGTAAGGTTCAGGAGGGTCAGATAGAAATTTAATATCAGAATCAATGTCACCTGTATCGATTTCCACGCCCAGTCCAGCATTGATAGTTAATGGATTTCCACCGATGAGTGGTGTTCCTTGCAGTATTGGAATAGAATTGGCATCGTATACCATAAGGTAAGACGCTGTCATCGGAATTGCACCCGTGTTATTTACATGAATCTCAATATGATCATTCTTACTAAGTTTAGCAAGAGATTGAATTTCAAAATTCTCTTTTAATTTCTCGTTCTTGTATGATTGAGCCTTTATCTCGGCCTTGCTTCGTGTATTCTCTCCTTCCACTATGGTAAAGAAGAAGATAGCTACACTGCTGAACAGTATTGCGGCAAGGAATATGCCACCAATTATACCAGCTACACCCTTCTTTTCTTTCCTATATTTAAATCCCGTATTCCTCATTTTAATCCCCCATTGGGAGTCTGTACTTGAGATCTGCTCATGGCCCTTAATTTTGTCCTATCATAGTATGACAGATAAGACTTGTGCAGACAGAATATTTACTAGAAATGAGTCTTTGAAAAAGATATTACAAAATTCTTCTAAGGATTTTATTACAAGTCATCAGTGTAAGTAGGTATCAAATTTATGTTAGGAAATATGTAGATCTCCACAGTTGAAAAGGATAAAAAGAATTGTAGTTGTAATAGGTGCAGTGTTACTCATGATTCTATTTCTTCTCCGATTTACGTGACATATCATGCTCCATTAAACAATCTTGCAAGTTATTATGCTAAAATGAGGATGTCTGGGAATATCTTCTAATACTTGCTTTACTAATAATCGATCATGCCAAAGAAAGAATTTGTGTCTAAGACAGAGGATGAGTGGAAAGAAGAACTTACTCCAGAACAGTATGAAGTCTGTAGAATGAAAGGCACTGAAAGACCCTTCACTGGGGAATACAACAGCTGCAAGGATGAAGGGACTTACCAGTGCGTGTGTTGTGGCAACGAGTTGTTCAGTTCAGAGACAAAGTACGATTCAGGCACAGGTTGGCCGAGTTTCTGTGCGCCTATCGATACAGAGAATGTGAAAGACAAATCTGATTACAGTTATGGTATGCAAAGGGTAGAGGTGCTGTGCAGCAAGTGTGATGCTCACCTGGGTCATCTGTTCGATGATGGGCCCAAACCCTCGTACAAGCGGTACTGCATTAATTCTGTGGCCCTGAAACTCGCTAAAAAGAAGAAATGAATTATTAAAAAACTACCTTCTTCTACGAACCATAGCCATGATTGCAACGCCTATTGCTCCGATTGAAAGACCTATAGCAATACCAACCATCAAATTGGATGGTAAAGTATCAATCCAGCTAGAGATAGACAATTTACCATCGGTTTCAACAATCTTGGGTACTATCTTAAAAGAAGGCCACGCTTCATTCTTTTTTCCTTTGTGAAATGCAGAACGTTCTCTGAAGTCATTACCACTGAGTTCATTATCACCGTTGAAATCGACTATTAGGTCAAATTTGGAATCTATTTTTAGGCGATCAACAGTGCCCAGCAGAAAAGGTTCATCACTGGCTCTCACATTTGCATGAATAGTGTATTTGCTGAGATCGATTCCCTTTATTGTCTCGTTATGCCTAACTGCAATAACTTGGGTCTTATCATTTATCAAGTCACCTGCATCTTTAATCTTGATCCAGATTTTTTCATCCAAACCCTCGGAGAACTGCCACCTGGCGCTACCAAATGAATCAACAGTGAAGACATCTGGGCATTCTCCATTAAACTTCGATGACTTGATAGACCAGTTGTTTCCACTAATTGCAAAGATTATGTTACCGTGTAGGTCAGTTCTACATATCTTACTGTTGATGTTTCTAAGCCTGTCAAGAACAGGTTGGTGCGGTCTTCCGCTATAGTCACCTTCACTAACGACACTTGCTTCTGGTTTAATTTTTTCCAGTAAAGCGGAGGAAGTAGATCGTCCGTTTTTATCTTTGCCATGCCAATGAACCTTATACAAGAGAACTTCCTTTAACTTGTCAAGTATTTCCTGTTCACAGTATGAGTAGCAATCCGCTCCCAATAGAATATTGAATTTCTCGTTGAAAGTTAACAGGTAAACCAGAGACCTTAAATCCTCATCATCCTCTTCTTTCGTTGCTTCATCAGGTCTGCTACCATCAGTTAACAGTTCAAAGTGTGCAAGACCTAAATCTATGTTTGCAGCTCTTTGCTCTCCTGTAGGTACATAAGCAGCAATCGAGGCTTTGTAAGTTTTGAATATTTTATAATCGTGCGAATTTATCTCCATTAAAGGCAGCCCTTGTCTTGCATACAAATGTTTGACATTAACTTCAGAAAATACCTCGTCAAGACCACCTATGTGGTCGCCTTCGTAGTGTGTAGCAATGACATACTCTAATTCTTTAACACCTTTTTGCTTCAAGTACGGAACTATCCTGTTTTTTCCGTAATCGTCAAAACCTCCATCGATTAAAAGCCATCTGTTCTGACCTTCTACAAGAACTTTGATTAGAATGGCATCGCCGGTATCAACATCAATAAAATGTACTTCTAGGTCTGGGTTTTGAGTAGAAACTTGTTGTGAATTTGCGGAGACTGTAGATACTAACAACAATGTAATTAGAACTGAAAAGAGTAGCAAATAGAGCCTATCGAACCTTCTGTTCAATGTAGTAATTCCATGAAGGAGAAGCAAGATAAATTAACCTTCTACCTCAAATGATTTTCCATTTTCCGAAATGTTTCTTATGATTGCTTCTTCTCTTGGCGTTACCTTTGTTTCTGCAAAAGTTGCACACCTTAGATTGAGACTTTTTTGCAGATTTCTCACACCCCTAAGGTCTGCAAGTACAAGGTCCGCACCAAAAAGTTGGATAAAGTCAAAGTTCGCATCTCTAAAGTCTGAGAAGTAAAGGTTTGCATGTTTGAAGTTTACATGTTGAAGGACCGCATTTCGAAAGTCTGCGTGATCAAGCTCTGAATGTCTAAAGTCTGTGTATGTAAGGTCTGCATTATGAAAATTTGCGAAGTTAAGGATTGAGTATTCAAAGTTCGAATTCCAAAGAATTGAACCTTCAAAGTTGGCATGAGGTAAGTATAGTCCCGATGCTTTCACACCTGAAAGATCAGAATTATTAATGATAATTGGAAATTTCGCAAGATTTTGTTTTCTTAAATAATCCTGCATATTTTCAAAAAGCTCATGACTGCCTAAATCAAAATTATACTCTAACTCGATTCCATAGAAGTTTCTTTCGCCTTCTAATATTTTTCGTATGAAATCTTCTCCTGTCATTTGCTTTCGTTCTGTTTGCATTTCGACCTCCCCTTAACCAAAAGTATAATCTAATCTTTATAAGATTTTAGATTGGCCGATTGCACAATATCAAACTTTATTAATATCAAACATAAACTTAAAGGAAATGTTAAAACTAAAAAGACCAAATGATGCTTTAGAGATTAGAACCTTTACTTCGACAGATAAGAAAAGAAAATATCTAATTTTGAAAACACCTAAAGGAACTTATCATGCATTTGTGGAGGTAGAAGCAAAAATTGCAGCGAAGGATTGTGGTTCACCACGTAAAGCACGCACTAGGCAGTTCTGGGATGCGTTATGGAAGTAGCATTATCATGAAAGATCTGAGAGCTAACAAAAAATATTAACCATGCCTACTAGTCTGAATTTTTGTATGAAATTGGTTTGAAACCATTCCAATAATCTCATAGCATCTCTGAAAGTATCACGATCTTCACTTCCCATAGAACTTCAATTCTCTATCTTAAGCAATAATATCCCGGTAACGTAACGAACAAATATTGTATCTTACCAATACAAGATGGGCCATATGTCGCTGCTGGAGCACTACAAGCGTACAAGGCAACTTAGGATTCTTGCACTTACACAGTGGACCATGGAGAATGATATTTCAAATTTTACAAGAATTGCGGACGAAGCGCAAAAAAGGTTCAATGTTTCCAGGAGTACTGCCTATTCATACGCCAATGATGTTACAAATCGTCTTGGTAAATTAAAGATCAACAAATTCTACTGTAGCATTTAAAGCTATAATCAATGTTCTAGCGTAAATTTATTGATCATGCAACAGATTCGTTAGTGAAACGTTTTGGAACATCTGTTTCCCAATGATCCGGGGGATTCCTAAAATAAACTGTGATCGTATACTATACTGAGCAGAGATGAAGGCTGGACCCGATTCGGTGGCTCTAAGTGAACTACGAAGGGATTATCTTCTAGATAGGTTTGTTGTAGTTCCTACAGAGAATGGAAATGGTCATGGGAATGGTAAATCTAGGAAGCATAGTAGAGCCTGCCTTTACTGTCCAGGCAACGAGCACCGTACTTCTCCCGCTGTGTTGGCAATGGTTCAGCGAGATGGTATGTATCAGATGCTTAGCGATGTTGAGGGCAACTATGTTAAGGACTGGTGTGTAAGGGTATTTCCAAGCAACGAGCCAGCTGTAAGCACTGCCCCGAATCTGGCCTATGGCGACCAGCCGTTGTATCGCGAACCTGCATATGGTTTTCACTATGTTATAGTTGCGGCGCCTGATCACAAGCAGAAGCTGTCGAATATGCCTGTTGAACAATGGGCAAATGTTTTACTTGTTATTCAAGATCGAGTTAAATGGCTTTACTCGCAAAGAAAGGTTAATTATGTTTCTATATTTGCTAGTTACGGCAAGAATGCTGCTTTGAATAGAGAACATTCGCACATAAACTTGGTAACATTTCCAACGATTCCGCCTACAATAATGAAGGAGTCGGAAGCCTCTAGTCAGTTTATGGATGAAACTGGTGCATGTCCCGTTTGCAACATAGTTCATTTTGAATCAAATGGACCAAGGGAAGTATTGTCAACGCAGAATTTCTTGGCAATATGTCCTTGGGCACCGACATACCCATATGAATTCTGGATAGTGCCAAAGATGCATTCTTCGACTTTTTCATCTGTAAGACAGATGGAGATAAACGATCTTGCCCTGATGCTCAGATCAACTTTGGGAGGATTATGCAAAACTCTTAAAGACACGCACTTCAACTTAGCATTCCATCTGTCACCAGAAAAGAAGAACAATGTTATGATACATTGGCATGTCGAAGTTTATCCTCAAATATCTAACTGGTCAGGATTCGAGCGCGCATTCGGAGTTTACATGAACAATGTGAGCCCAGAGCATGCTGCTGAGGTGTTAGCACCTGCCTGCAGAAAAGAGCTTGCAGAATCTGTCGGCGTAAAGTAAGTATACGAGTTTTATCTATGGCTCTGCATGGTAGCAAAACTAATCGTTCTATATAACAACATAGAAGATCCTGAAAAGTTTGATGAATACTACAAGAATACCCACATACCGTTAGCAAAGAAGATACCTGGAGTAAGGAAGATTTCAGTATCAAAAGTCAAAGGAGTTGCTGTTGGCAAAGCCAACTATTACCAAGTTGTAGAAGTGTACTTTGATGACATAGAGTTTGAAGAAGGCTAGTGAAAGTAAAGAAGCAAAGGAGGCTACCAAAGACGGGTTTGCATTAGATCCCAATTTAACAATCCTTGTTGCCGAAGAAGTATAAACCTATTCTACCTGTACCAAGGTTTCGGTCCTTTGCACATTTTGTATCTTTTGAATCTTCACAGTTAGTTTTTTCAGATCTGATAAAGATTTAACGGCAACCAATGCTACTGCATCAAACCTCCCACTTATGTTAAATGCAACTCTAACTTCCTCTATGTCTTTCACTTTAGATGCGACCAGACTTTTTGGGGCTTTAACAAGTATGACTGCCTTGACCATTTAGCTGACTTCAACCTCAAACATTGTTTCCGTAGTAAGAACATTCTTTATCTTTCCAACCTTCAAAATTATATTATTGATGTCACTGATCGAACCTTTTGAGAATACAGCTATGTCTGCCCTGCCTGTAACGACCAAGACCTCCTTAACACCATTCTTTATGCTCCTTACTTTACTTGCAACACTATCTACCTTGCCAGCACTTGCAGTTATCAGTGTAACAGCATTCATTTACGATCTTGTTAAGAATTATAATATTTAACCTATTCAGGCATAGCAACATCGGAGGCCAGCGCAAGGTCTTCTGCTTGATCTAGGGCATCTAGCATTGAATCAAACAAACTATTTCCATGCTCAGGACTCAAATTACCTGCAGACTTGGTACTAACATAGTCCTTTCCCTTTTCAAAATATGCTCTGTAATTTTCTAGAGCTTGAATGTATAGATCGTAACTGTCGATCCACTCTTCTGAAATATTGCTTCGCCTTAAATCAAGTATCATTCCATCGACCTGATTTATTGCAACAGTTGCTGTTTCATCAAATCCATCCCTATCTAGTTCACCCTTCTTCCACATCTCAAAGTTTGATTGAAATTCATCAACTACAGCATTGCTTGTCTCCATTACCTGCATTAGCCGTTCCTTTGTGTCACTTGGTCCGACTATCTCGACCTGTGGCGGACTTGGTATGAAGTAAACCAGGAAACTTGCTCCAACAAATCCCCCAATTATTATCACTGTTAATGCTATTCCCTTTCTTGTAGCCAATTTTAAACTAGCATCTAGTTCTACGCAATAAAAGCGTAGCTAATTCACTCAAGCTTTAAGTATGATTTTGATCAATTTGCTATTAATTGAACAAGCAGGCTTTTGAGGTAAGCACATTAAATTATGAATCAGATAGGAGGATAATCGAAAATATTATAGCTGATATTGAATGGGGTTTGCACAATAAAAGTGAATTGGAGATAGGGGAGCCATCAAATTACTTCGGTTGGACTTTCTTCACAATCTCCCTTGACATATCATTTATACTTAAAATGGTAGAATTTTATGAAAGTTTTAAGCAGGCAAAAGGCTGGACCCATTATGAAAAGTTTGAAAGCTGGCTAAATGCAAAACTTGCCGAGGTGAGTTCGAAAGCGCAGGTAAAGACAGTCGCACCCGAAGAATTCAAGGGATTGTTCTGATTTTTGAACTGTCAGCATATAGATGTCATATACTATTTGAGACGACTTGAATTTACAACGAGCAATCGCTCAACAAAATTTAATTCACCAATATTTAATTGAATTCTCTTATGAAAGTTTATGATGAGAGTAGTCTCCATACTAGCGCTACTCGGTGCTTTACTTGTGGTGCCAGTCTATGGCGCTCCCAATATTCAGGTTTTCAATTATTCAAGTTACATAAACTCCAATGGAATGCCAGCCGTAGTAGGTGAAGTTATCAACCATGGGAAGGAGCCAGTCAAATCGGTTGAGGTAAAGGCGAATTTCATGGATCTCTCTGGCAGTGTGATAGATTCGGCTTCAGCAAACACAGCTATAGATCTCATACTACCTGGCCAGAGGTCGCCATTCATGATTGTTGGTGAGGCTGATTATGCGTATAGCATAAAGAGTTACGACCTTCAAATAGTGAACTTTGCCAGAGCACAGGATAAACCTGGAATGCTCGAGATAGTTCCCACTAGCGAATTTTCAGACGGAATAAGTGAGGTAAGTGTAAGAGGAGAGATCAGAAACATCGGAAGTGAAGACGCAACATCGATCAAGGTGTATGCCACTTTCTATGACGATAGAGGTAGGGTCGTAGGCTACGGTTCTGGCTCTGCTGATCTCATCTCGATTGAACCGAATGGTAAGGCCAATTTTGAAATGAAGGTGCGCGAAAGGGTTCCATCTGTGCAAGCTTATACACTTTTTGCAGAATCAGATCAGTATTCAACTGCACCTTTTGGTGTGCAGAGCATAAGTAATCCATCAGATCTTGGTAGCAAGGTCGGCGTTTCTAGGCTTTCGCTTGTCGATCAGCAGGGCAACGGCGTAGGAAGCTCTGCGCCTGGAGAGCGTGTATGGATCAAGTCCGATCTCAAGAATAAATTATCTGCCGACCAGGGGTTCATCTATATAGTGCAGATCAAGGACAACAATGGATTTCCAGTAGCTATAAACTGGGTAGATGGTACGCTTACCCCCAACATGTCATTTGCACCTAGTATATCATGGGTTCCTGATGAAGAGGGAGTCTACTTTGCAGAAGTATTTGTTTGGCACGACATGGAAAATCCGATACCGTTAACGTTATCTATCAACACAATAATACTGCTCGTGAAAGGATAATACAAAATAATTGTTTTACATCAATTGGAAAGAATGAAGAGCTTATTCTACTATGGATCGCACTTCTCTGCCAACCTTTACCTGTGATATTTCGTACCGCGCTATCTCATTTCTTAATGCTCTCTTCACTACCTCTAATTCCTTCTTAAGAATTTCTATTTCCTCTTCCAATCTTTGGATCTTATCTTCTAACTCGCCCAATTTGATCGGATTTAAGTAGCATCAATTTGTCATAAAAATCTATCTGTGCCTTTTCTTGAACTCATGACTAATATCTTGTTCGCTATTAATTATCTCAAATACTAATGCCTCGTTAACTGCACAAAATTGCTCAGGATTTCAAGTCCGTCCTTGCTTACTTCTGGATGGAATTGTGTGCCAAAGATCTGTTTTCTTTTATGTACAATGATCTCATACTTGCATGTACTAGAATCCGCAATTCCTGTAAAGCTCTCTGGCAAACGTGAAATGTAATAACCATGACTTTCAAAAACGTCAAGCATCTTTTTGCTGGTTAATGGATTCTCCTTATTAACACTGATATTATTATCACCAATTATTCTGTCGTTCAGCCGCTGGAGCGAACCATTAAACGCAAGAGCAGTGATCTCTGCACCATAACAAATGCCGAACAGTGGTTTATCATCATTATATGCAGAATTTATCAATCGCACATTTGTGACATTCATGGATTTTATGTTGTTTGTACGTCCTGATAAAATTATTCCATCGTAGTTATTGATATCGTAACCATCTAAATCATTGTACTTCTTTATCGTGTACTGTGAATTGATCCTTGTCAGGCATTCTATTATGTCATTAAAGTATGAAGAGAAATTGTCAACAAGTAAAAGCATCTAGGTGGCTACCTCAACGGTTATGTAGTGCACTTCGCTTATCCCCTCAAATATTGTGGCAAGACCAAAGTTAACCTTCTCGCCCTCTTCCCACATCAATACTCGCTTTGTGTCAGGGCTTACCCACTTGTCAATGAAGTCTCCAACAACTTTCTCCACACTTGCAAAATCGCTCTCCTGATCGTACACCGCTTCACCTTCAAGGAATGATAGTGGAACTGATATTGTGGTTGGTTTTGCAATAGTAATTCCTTTCTCCTCGAAAATGTCTATCATATTGCTTATCCTTGTGGAACGATCCAGCACTGCAGGTGTTACTGGCGCACTCTCACCTGCCAGCTTTGCCAGATAGGCACTGAAAGCATCTTCAATTGTCTCACCTAGACCAACATAGTATTCACCGGTAAACGCCGCTCCAACTGCGGCTATTGTGCCCATTTGGGTAACCACACCTCCAGCACCAGAAGTG
This sequence comes from Nitrososphaerales archaeon, assembly GCA_046759465.1. Lineage (GTDB taxonomy): Archaea > Thermoproteota > Nitrososphaeria > Nitrososphaerales > UBA213 > JBHICH01. The sequence goes on along the minus strand of JBHICH010000004.1, from coordinate 35,010 downwards.
TAAACAGGAAGAAAGTACACATCTTGCTCTCCGATCCTGTATATTATGTTGTCTCCTACCCTAGGATTCCTTAGCAGCGTCCTCAGCTGTGCAAATTCTGGATCCCTCTCAAGTGCTTCTCTGACAGCGCTCGGACCCAGTAATTTAGTTTCCGAGTCCAGTGGGACTTCGTAGAATGTCAGTGCACCATCATTAGGATAATCGTTCCGAACAACCATGTACCCAGCGAGGTTTCTGCCAGCTGCTCCCCTCAACTCTAGCGATAGCAGGCCAACATACTCCGGCTTTTCAAAACCAGGAGGCTGTGCGAATATGAAGTAGGTTTCGAGTTGCGCCGGTATCTCAAAGAATTCCTTTGCAACTATGAATGTCGAAGGGTCGGTAATATGGTAGAAGTTATACATGCTTACTTTCCACAAGAACAATTGCTGTGGATACCTTATTTGGTTCTGTAACCAAATTGGGATATCGCTTGTTAGATACTCCTTGTATTCATCCGTAAAAATTTTAGCGAAGAAATCATCTCCCTTCAATAACAGTATTGAATTTCCATCGTATGCGTCGACAAGAGCATAAGCAACAAGCCTGTACATGGGATTATTATCACTCCATGGAACGTGAGATGTGTCGAATCGCACGATCAATGGCATCAGCCAGTATGTTTTTTTGCCGTCTGTTACTGGCAAGACATCGACCCTTTGGTTTCCAAAGTGATATTCAAAATATGGATACAACAACTCCATCCTTTCGTGTATATCCCTGTACCTGATGATGTGTATAGGCTTATCCGGATAGGAAAGTAGGAAGTTTGGCTCGAAAATCCAGGTTGCTGGTGGCGATGCAGTAATGCCTCCATTTCCTTCATAGAAGTATCCACCAAGTTCGTCGCTGACTTCCCTGTTAGCTGGGAAGGCAGACCAAACTTCATCAAGCAATCCACCCTCACCATAGTAGATTCTCCTCTGCTCAAAGAATTTGTCGCTGTTAACTATACTGCCAGTATGGGCATTAAGCATCAAGAATCCGTTTGGCACATGCGTGTAAACAAGGTGCTGGGCATACCATCTATTCTCTGCAGTTACACTTGTTGGAAGAATTGGTTTCATTGCCGCGCTCCAGTAGAGTGTATCGTTAAATCGTATTATGTTCGAGTCTTCAAAGTCAACGAAGGGTATCAATCCAATTTCTGGCTTTAGCTTTGCAAATCCTGCACTCCAGTCCCAGAGTCTGATTTTTGTCAGCAAGTCTTTATTCTTTTCAATATATTCTCCAGTGTCACTCAAAGGAGTAGCAAATAACTTGACATCATAATTGATCTCCGTTACTTGATCCAACTCTGCGAAGTATCGATTAACTGCGATCTCCTGTGCAGTGTATGGACCTAACCACTCTATCTTCCTTGGATCGGCAATAGCATTATTCACGGCCATTATCGAACCTACGACTACACCAATTGATACTATAGTTAAGAGCCTCAAATACAGGTTCTTTCTTACGGGCAATATTATCACCTTAGACCTTCGCCTGTCTATTAGTGACCAAGTAATGAAGGCAGCTCCAAGAAGTGCAGAACCAACTATTGCGTACTTTGTGTTATAGTCTATGTTTGCTGTGAAGAACATATTGAATGACATCCAGAAAAGTCCAACACCTATTATCAACTCGAGTACTGATAAGTACGAAAGGAACCTTGGTCTACCTTCGGCTGAATCAGCAATATAACTGGACGCTATGTGAGCTAGGTTACGCAGACCAACGTAAAGCACAAGCCTAATCCCAATTGCGCCCAACAATGGAGGAATAAGTAGTGTAAGAGAAGGGATCATCGGTATTACAAGTTCCTTCGCTATGTTCGGATCCGGAGATGTGATAAATGGTAGATAGAAGATGTTGGTTAACGATGAAAGTCCTAATTCATTGCCATCCAGCACATATAGAGCGGCTATTCCAAACATTAGGTTGACGAATAATGGAGCAAAAAGCAAAACCTTCGTTATCTGCCAGACCACGAAGTTCACTTTGCTTAACTTAAAATCACGATATTTGATAGCGATTTGAGTTTGCTCAAACGCTTCCCTTTTCAAAAAAGATATAGCAATTGCAAAAACCCACCAGACTATAGATTCTCTCTTTCTGATATCAACCCTTATCAGAGCAATCGAGGCAAGAATCAGACTTGATACTATTGAGAAGTAGAGCGGTTTTACGAAAAGATCATTGAACTCGTTAACATTCAGCAGGATGATGATCGACTGGTTGCTTACGATGCTGAATATTACAATGCCTATCAGTGCAAAGAGTCCAAGCCGTATGTATCTGCCTACATCCTGCCTTGGTTTCTCTTCGTTGGAATTATACAAATCTGATGATATGTGCAGGAGTGTTTAATTAATATTTTTGCTCTGTAAATTCTTCAGACGTAAGCTAAACCCTTGCATATCAGGTAAACCGCTGCGTACATTGGCAGTTTAATATCCTCTTCTTTAAATGGTCCAAATGAATTTTCTTTCAAGTCGAATCTTAGAGAATGCCTAACATGGAGATTAACTTCTTCATCACCCAAAACACAAGCATCCCTAAAGGGATCGAAACTGTCAAGATCATTACATGGCACCTTCGCAAGTCCGCTCTTGCTGTTCAATGTACCCTGCAGTCTAAAGACACGGTGAACATCCATCGTCACCTTCGGATCTATTCTTGCACCCACCTCTTTCGCAATATTGTTCAGTTCCGTTTTGAACTGATCATATCCGTTCTTCAGTATACTCTTGATCACCTTTGGCTTTGCTTTGTCATCCTTCATCAACCTACTAGATATCCGTCCACGCCAGCCAAAATCACTTGTACTTGGAAACTTTGTCAAGAGATCCTTGTATGAACTCTTGACATGCTTTCTAATTCCAAAAGATTCTGGGAGCAGGTTGTTGCCAGTAATGTAGTCTGCAATGTCTGTCCTACTTGGAGAGTCCAGCGGTTCAAGTTCCTTGCAGTAAATGTGCAGGTGAAAGCCTTGGTTGCCTGAGAAGTAGATCTTGATCTCCTGTTCCTGTATGCCTAGGTCTTCCTTCAATATCGCAATCAACTTCTTTGTTTCAGCCTTGCCAGCATTTATGCAGTTGTCACAGGGCAGCAATGTTTGCTCAACTTTTGTACTGCTACACTTGCTACAGTTCTGCTTTTTTGGTATAACGTTGCTGCAGTCCCTGCAGATCCATACGTCATGTTCCTTGACGCATGCTAAACCAAGTTCATCGACATCAATATCAAATATCAGGTCTGCCCCCCTGAAGACCTTCTCCTGCATAGGCAGTGTTGGGTTTAAGTAGTACGCACATGAGCAGTAAACATCTGACGGAATTTCTTTTAGTAGAAGAGCATGCAGCTCACCTTTTGTTTTGAAGCTCAAATGCCTAACCATTCCATTGTTGAACTGCATGTATCCAAATTCTCTTTCTTCAATTCTTGCGGGTGTTTCTATATGATCACTATTTTTAAAATAAAATTCCTTGAACGCTTGCTTAAGTAGACCCAGACTTTGCTCCTTCACCCTTCCACACCCTTCTCTTGCCAAATTGCACTGGATTAATTATTCCATTGCATTCCTCTGTTCTGTAGCATAGGTTCTGGCTTGCAGCCTTATCACATGATGGACATGTGTACTTTGTTCTACTGCCCCTTATCCCAGCCAGATGCTCAACCTGATACCTAGTTACTCGTTCGTTGTAGTCAGGCGCAGTCTCGAAAAATGCTGAAACTTCGTCAGTGGATCTACCAATAGAGAGCATATATGTTGCCAAAAGGAACCTAGCAGAATGCGGAGGGTTCTCTCCCCTTGATAATGACTGCAGTACATGCTGTATGCATGGTGGGTATTTTGTGGTAACCACGTATCTCCTAAATTCAGAATGCTTTGAAACTTTAGATCTGAGCTCTTTAACCTCGCTCTTGATAGAATCTGGAAGCTGTCGTATCTCCATCTTGTTTATCCTTTCGTAGATAAATATGGTTAATTCATCTCTTATCAGCCTGACAGTTTCATCTGGTTTAAGGTAAACATATCCATTATGAACCACTCTGTTTACCAATTTCCAGTGGTCGTCATGAAAATAGGCTGCGCGTTTTAGGTACTCAGAAACTTTGACCTTGAATCTGCTGTCCTGCTGTTCAACTTTCAATGCAAACAGATCATTGAAGATCCTCTTCAGAACAGCGCTCCTGATCTGCTCCTTATTTTCATGCTTAAGATCCTGCTCAAGAAACATCTCTGCCCTTCGGGCCTCTCCAAGTGAGTACTTTCTGCTAACATTTCTCATTCCTAACGCTCTTACCATTATCAATGCAATTAAGAACGAAACGACTTCTGTATCTAGATCCTCCAGTTGTTTGAAGACCTGACCGTCTAGCGCAGCACCTATACGCTCAACGGCTCTATCAATAACACGCTTCTTTGATGGATCGTCAAATTCATCTAGGCTGTAATCCAGCTCTTTCAAGTAATTCCCAGCTTCGCTGAGAAATGGATACTTTGCTAGATCGCCCCTGCCGAACTGTATTTTGCTCAAATATGTAAGAATGCATCAACCACAATAAAAGTTTGGCTACAGTTAAATGCCCGCCATATCAAGAGTAAAACATGCAAATTGGTATGCATGTGTCAATATCTGGTTCGATCGATAGAGCTGTGGATAATGCGATGGCACTGAAGTGCACTGCGTTTCAGATATTTACACGGAACCCTAGAGGGTGGGCTGCCAAGAATCTGGTTAAGGAAGAGGTTGAGAACTTCAAGGCCAAACTTGAGAGTAGCAAGATAGGTTTTAATGCCGTCGTTGCACACATGCCTTATCTACCAAACCTCTCATCCCCTAACAAGGATCTTTACAAAAAATCTCTAGATACGTTCGTTAATGAGGTCAAGAGGTGTAACACGCTAGCGGTGCCATATTTGGTAATTCATCTGGGCAGCCATCTGGGTGCTGGAACCGAAGTGGGTATAAAAAATTTGGTTAATGCGTGCAACACTGCAGCGGCAAAAGCCAGCAACGATGTTATGATTTTATTAGAAAATACAGCTGGACAGAAGAACAGCGTTGGCTCGAAGTTTGAGCAGATAAAGCAGATTTTAGATCAATTGAAAGCAAGGAAGAGGTTTGGTGTCTGTTTTGACACATGCCATGCATTTGCCGCAGGTTATGATCTAAGGAGCAAGGACAGGGTTGAAGATGCTATTGCAGAATTTGATAAAAATGTTGGAATGAAGGAGTTACGAGTAGTGCACCTGAACGACTCGAAACGTGATTTAAACTGCAACGTTGATAGGCATGATCATATCGGTCTGGGATATATTGGAGAGAAGGGATTCAAGGCCATATTGGCGCAAAAAGAGATCAAGAAGCTGCCATTGATTCTGGAAACGCCCATTGATTACAGAAGGGACGATGTTGGAAACCTGAAGAAGGTTAAGGAGCTAGCTTCCTAGCATTGAGCTATAAATCCTTTCCTTATACTTCTCCCAGATGCTTGGCATGTATCTCTTGACAAGGGCCAGAACTTCCTCGTCAAGCATTGCAGTAACCCTCCCTTCCTGGTACTGCTTCACAACCTCTTCTTGAATATTCTTAAGTTCAGGGTCATCCTTGCTGACCTTTTCTTTACCCTTAAGGGTGAAGAAGGTGTTTATCCAGAAAGCTATTCCAGCAAGCCCAGAGTGCTCTGATATCATTACTCTTGGAGGGGAGTCAAGCAGCTCTTGCGTATCGAAGGGCAGATACATTTCCAAATTCTTTAAAAGGCCATCCGCATGTATGCCGGCTCTTGTTACATTGAAGTTCTTTCCAACTATAGGATAGTAGTAAGGCAATTTGTAGTTCAGCTCTTTTTCGTAATATTCGGTTATGTACTTGATCACTTTTGTATTCATGCCGTCGAACGAACTTTTGATCATCGAATAAACAAAAATCATCGCCTCCAGAGGGATGTTACCAGCCCTTTCTCCAATGCCCAGCAGCGTGCAGTTGTTCAATGATGCGCCATAAAGCCAAGCTGAAGTTGCATTTGATACTCCGAGATGAAAATCATTTTGGCCATGAAACTCTAACCATTCGGATGGAACTCCCAAAGCTTTGTTCAGGAGCCAGAAGAGCTTTGGTACTCCCCTTGGCAATGCGGCTTCTGGCCAAGGCAGACCAACACCAAGTGTGTCTGGGCACCTGATCTTAACAGGAAGACCATACCTTTCTGCCAGTTTCATTGCTTTCTTAACAAGCGGAACAACGACACTAAAGATATCAGCTCTGGTGACATCCTCTATGTGCAATCTAACCGTAATGCCACTCTTCAATGCCTCTTCGGTAACATCAAGATAGTTCTGCACTATCTGTGATCTACTTTTACCTGGGAACTTGTAAAATATGTGATAGTCACTTATGGAGGCCAGTATCCCTGTTTCCTCCAGTTTTAATTCCTTGATATATTCCAAATCGGATCTTGTTGCCCTTATCCATCCAGTGACCCTTGGAAACTCATAGCCAAAGTCCATGCACTTCTTTATGGCTTCCCTGTCCTTCTTGGTGTATGGGAAGAACTCTGAGTAGTATACCTTGCCGTTTTTGCCCCCTAGATCGTGTAGAAGTTTGAACAGGTTTGTTATCTGCTCAACAGAATAAGGCTCCTTTGACTGTTGCCCGTCTCTAAAGGTAGTATCAGAAATCCAGAGTTTTTCTGGTATGTTTGTGTTGACAACTACGCCATCAAAGATTGCTCTAGGCGCACCCCTGAACGGAAAGATATCCTTGTATAGTTTAGGCTCCTTAACGTCAACTACCTCATAATCAGGTAGATCAATTGCCTCTTTCTTAACGAACTCGAGGAACTTCTTCTTCTCTTCAAAATCCAAACTTACCATTCGATTCGCGCGTGTGTTTGTCGGTTCGATGTATTAATAAATTTACCTATTACAATTTTTTATGGAAATAGTAACGCAACATAGTGCAAAGCACCCAAATATTGATTGCGGTGATAATTTTGTTGTAATATCTAGAAGTTTAGCTGCCCTTAACATAGTTCTGTGCCAAATAAATTTAAGAGCCTAAAATGCAATTGCATTAAGCATGAATTATGATGATATTATGAAACTTGCTCTTGAGCGAGGCTTTTACTTTCCCAGTTGTGAGATATATTCGGAGTCGCAGGCAGGTTTCTGGGACTACGGTCCATTAGGTGTAAGTTTCAAGAACAAATTCGTTGAATTGTGGAGGAGAGAAATTCTTCGCAGTGATGAAATGCTGGAAGTTGATGGTTCACAGATAATGAGCAAGAACATCTTTGTTGCTTCTGGTCACCTAGACAGTTTCAATGATCCGATTGTAAAGTGCAAAAAGTGTGGTTCTATCTTTAGAGCAGACAGATTTGTCGCAGAAAAGATCGGTGAAAGCGTACCAGAAGGAATAAACGATTCTGCAATTGACGGATTGATATCTAAGCACGGTTTGAAGTGTGCGAAATGTAAGGGCGACCTGGGCGGTGTAAGCAGGTTTAACTTGATGTTTAAAGTATCAATTGGGCCCAGTGGAGAGGAAGCATATCTTAGACCAGAAACGTGTCAGACAATCTTTGTTGACTTTCCTAGAATATTCAAGATTATGCGTGGCAAGCTTCCATTGGGCATAGCACAAGTGGGAAAGAGTTTCAGAAATGAAATATCTCCAAGGCAGAGTTTGTTAAGATTGCGAGAATTTTACCAAGCAGAGATAGAAGTATTCTGCAACCCAAGGCGATTGAATGATCTAGATAAGTTTAATGAAGTTAAAGAGACTTTACTAAGAATTTCTGATGGTAACGTCATACGGGAATTTACATGCGAGCAGGCAGTCGGCAAGGGTGTTGTACCGAACAAGTTGATTGCGTACTATCTTGCATTGCTTAGCGGATTTTATTCTAAGACTGGCATAGATATGAAGCGCTCAAGATTCAGAAGACTTGCAGATGATGAAAAAGCATTCTACGCTACGGCAGCGTTTGATTTTGAAGTTGAAACTACTATTGGTTGGTTGGAGCTTGTAGCATGTAACTATAGATCCGATTACGATCTTGGTGGCCATATGAAGGTGAGCAAAGAAAATATGGAAGTTTTGGATGTCGATGGCAAAGTATTGCCTCATGTTTTCGAGTTATCAATGGGTATTGATAGAAGTCTTTACTGTATCCTTGAACATTCGTTGGTTGATGACGAACCGAATGATAGATTGCTACTCAAGTTAAAGCCCTATCTTGCGCCAATACAGGTTGGCATATTTCCATTAGTTACTAAAGATGGTCTGGTGGAGAAGGCGATACAGATATTCGCAAGTATAAAGAAGAATTTTGATGCAATATACGATGAATCTGGTTCCATCGGTAGAAGATATAGGAGGTTGGATGAAATTGGAGCACCATTTGGTGTAACAATTGATAGACAAACGCTAGAAGATGATACTGTAACTGTTCGGGAAAGAGATGGTATGCAGCAGATACGAATCAAAGCTTCAGAACTAAATGATTATCTGCTCAAAGCAAGTACAGCAGAAAGGTAATTCCCTAAATTTTTGATGTAACGTTTTTATATGCAACACAAAAATAATACCTATTTTTATTTACCTATTGAATGTCAAGTAATTTGCAGGAACTTAATTCTATAATAATAAACTGCAAAAAGTGTCCCAGGCTGGCAAAGTATATCGCAACTGTTGCGAAGATGAAGGTCAAGCGTTACAATGATTGGAATTATTGGGGAAGACCATTGCCAGGTTTTGGCGATCCAAATGCTAAAATACTGATAATTGGTTTGGCACCAGCAGCTCATGGTGGCAACCGAACAGGAAGAATGTTCACAGGGGACTCTTCAGGTGACTGGCTCATGAGAGCCTTATACGAAAGTGGCTTTGCAAACCATCCAAACAGCATGAGAAGAGATGATGGCTTGAAGTTGAAGTCAGTATACGTAACTGCAATATTGAGATGTGCTCCTCCCGGGAACAAACCTAGCAAGCAAGAGATTGAAAACTGTTCAAGCTACCTCGTTGAAGAGCTGAAGATCTTGAGGCATATTAAAGTAATTTTGGCACTTGGCGTACTTGCGTTCAATACATACACATCTATGCGAGGCATAAAGGGCTTGAGGTTCAAGCATGCTGCGATCTACGATTTATCGGACAACTTGACGCTTGTTGCGTGCTATCATCCGAGCAGGCAAAATACACAAACAGGAAAACTAACATGGAATGATTGGATAAAAGTATTTAGAAAGATCAGAAATATAATTAACAGTAATTAAAAGGGTTCAATTTTAAAATCAAGCAAAACTTCCTCTATGCTCTCCTTTATACCAAGTGCCTTGACTACTCTTTCAAACTGCACCTTGCCTTTTGATACTAAGATCTTCATTGTCCCCTTGCCCTGATTTGTAATGTTCTGGTACTGCAAGTATGTCTTGACCTGATTGACAGTGTTAAGTGCTGGATTGATTAACTGCACCTTCGGGAACAGATTTGCTAGAAGATCTTTGATCAAAACCAAGTGCGTGCTAGCTAAAATAGCAACATCGATCTTTGGATTTGTCTTTATACTTTGCATTGCATTTACCATACTTTCCTTTGCTTCAGTTGCACTTTCCAAAAATTTGCCAGATTCTACAAGATCAATTATTGGTGATGCATTTACCATAACTATCCTGGCTGTTGTTATGTATGGTTTTACATATTCGTGTAGTTCATCGCTGTTTATTGTTCCTTCTGTTGCCAGTAGTGCAATCTGTTTAGTTTTTGATAACCCTACTGCATCACTTATCGTTGGATAAACACCAAAGACTGGAATATTTGTATAAAGCCTAGCTTCCTTTAACACGAGCATCGATGGTGTTATAGATGCAGCTACGATCGCCTTTAGGTCAAATTTTTCTAAAAACCTTATCGTTTGTATTATTATCGACCTTAACTGCTCTCTGCTCTTCTTGCCATATGGATAGTGCACTCGGTCAGCAAGGTAGACTATTGATTCATTTGGCAGCTCCTGCCTTAATGCCTGAATGAGTGACAGTGAGCCCATTCCAGAATCAAAAACACCTATAGGCCTTTTATCTGGCACAGTATAACGAAGTCATACTCACTAATAATTTAGTTTCTAAGTGGACAAGTTAGCAGTTTATCTTTGTTATCAATAATTATACACACCTAAAATTAATAACAAAACGCAACAGGATCACACATGAGCGGGTTTAGTAAGAACTGGACGAGAAGAGACAACAGAGGAATCAGCGAGAAGATAAAAGACCAAGTGAAACCTCAGGGACCACTAAAACCAAGACTAGACTCCGCAACGAACAGACTGCAAGCACAGATCCAGAAGATGGATACGATGCTTGCAAAGATGCGAGAGAAGGATTCTACACTATTCAAGAAGATAGTTGATTCCATGCAGAGGCATGACATCGATGCTGGTAGAGTACTTTCAAACGAACTTGCCGAGGTACGCAAGGTAACGAAGATGCTAAACCATACAAGATTGGCGTTGGAGCAAGTACACTTGAGACTTGGAACTGTTCACGATGTAGGTGATGCAGTAGTGGCACTCGTACCTGCTGTGGGTGCCTTGAAGAGTGTGAAGACAGGCATAGTGAAGTTCATGCCTGAAGCTGAAAATGAGATAGGCGATATGACAGGCATGTTGGGTAACTTGCTAGTAGATACACTACAGGGAGGCAACTTCAATTTCCAGAACGATGTGTCTAGCGAAGAAGTCGAGAAGATACTTGCTGAGGCATCTGCAGTTGCTGAGAAAAACGTTGACAGTAGACTACCATCGGTGCCAGGTTCAGATGAGTTACCTCGATTCATATAGATAGGTGCTTGCAATGGGAAGGTTCGCAGCACTCTCTGTATTTTGTATTATAGGGTTTGCCATTGGCTTTCTAGGCTATCTGGCATATCCAACCGTATGGAGTTGGCTATCGAATACATTACCAAATGCATTGCCGAACTTAGTACCGAACCCAGTCTTCATAGGAGCAATAATCTCTGGCGTTGCTGGTGCTGTAGCAAGCACATTCTTGGTAATACGCTGGAGTAGAAGACCCTAACTTTTTCTTCCTTTTCTGTAGGTGTGAGTAAATGCGGGGTCGTAAACCCTTGAGTATTCGTAACTTTTTGGCCGTATCACATCTCCAACTACAACAACTGCTGTCTTATTTATCCTCGCAGCCTTTACCTTCTTTGCTATATCTGCTAGCGTGCCGATTATTACGCGTTCGTCGTCCCAGCTAGCTCTGTACACCACAACGGCTGGAGTTTCTTTTGAGTAACCACCAACAAGTAGTTGCTTGACAAGATTTTGTGTCAAGTGAACGCTTAGGTAAAATGCAATTGTACTCTCATGCTTCGCAAGTTCTGATATCCTTTCTCTCTCCGGAACAGACGTTCTTAATTCAGCCCTTGTTATTATGACAGTTTGTGTTATACCAGGCAGGGTTAGTTCTAGGTTCAGCCTTGCTGCTGCAGCAAACAATGCACTTATTCCGGGCACAACTTCACATTCTATTCCTTCCACTTGCAACTTATCTATCTGCTCTCTAATTGCACTGAAGAGTGCCGGATCGCCATCATGCAGTCTGATTGCAAACTTTCCCCTCTTTGCTGCATCCCTTAAGATTTCAAAAATCTTTTCTCTATCGATTTTTGCTGCATCATGCAATTCTGTATCCTTCTTTGCATACTCTAGCAATTTTGGATTTAACAGTGAGCCTGAATAAACAATTGTATCTGCAGTTTCTATCATTCTCTTTGCCTTTAGTGTAATAAGTTCAGGATCTCCTGGACCTGCACCTACGAAACAAACCTTGGGTTTAGTCACGCTTTACCACCATTATTGAAAAATATTTTTCTGCTGGCTCGCTGTTTGTTACATCCTTCAACTTTGCAAGCTTGACAACTTCGCCCTCAGCAGAAACATCTTGTGCAATTGCGATTAGTGAATCTTCAGAAAAACCTGACTGCTTTAACATTTCAACAACACTGCTGAAGTATCTGCCATCCTTAAGGAAAATTACAGTATCGCAAGAGCTTGCCGTTGATTTTACCCTGTTAAGATCGTAACATGCAGGTACGATTGCGAGTGTTTCGTCTCCCGCTGCCAAACTAATCTTCGCCTGACATGCAAATGCAAAAATTGATGCAACGCCAGGCACTATCTCAATCGCTACTTGTGGGTATCTTTTTTTTAGTTCCTTGTGTATGTATGTAAACGTGCTATACAATGAAGGATCACCAACGCAAAGGTATGCGACCTTCTTGCCAGCAATACATTTCTCTGCTATCTTGTCAGCATTGTTCTTCCATGTTTGCTGCAAAGTTGCCTTGTCCTTGACCATTGGAAATAGGAGATCAATTATCTCTGGCTTCTTCTTCCTCTTGCCTAAAATTGGTTTTACTATCGATAATGCCATGCTCTCCCTTCCAACTCTCGCTGTTGGACAAAATATCACATCTGCTGACTTGAGTATAGTAGTAACCTTCAGTGTCAATAATTCTGGGTCTCCAGGACCACAGCCTAAACAAAATAGTTTGCCTGCCATGTCAGTGCTAGCATTAGCATTTTTGTTATATTTAAACGCAATAACTATCGTTTCTCTGCAGATATTATTACAACAGGATTTCTAGCAAGCATCATAGTTCCCGTGCTCACCTTTCTGCTTTTTGATACCGTTATCTGAGTGACATCAACATTTTCCAGATTTAATTCATCTACCGCCTTCAATGAATGATACATAGTTTCTATCAGTATTGTGTCGATCACAACCCTACCCTTGCTCTTCAACTTATTGTATACAAGTTTGATGATATCATAGGTGTCCCCAGCTGTTCCTCCAATAAAGATAGCGTCTGCGTTTGGTAATCTGCCAATTGCATCTTGCGCCTTTGAATGTATAATCTCTATATTCGTAACATTGAACTTGCTTACATTTTCCTTAGTCAACTTAATTGCCTCCTCATCCTGATCGATTGCGTACATATTTCCATTTGGTGCAATCTGCATTGCAGCCTCTACAGTAATACTACCACTTCCGCATCCAACATCAATAACTGTATGACCACTGTTCAATCTGGCCTTGCTTAATGCAATAACCCTGACCTCTTCCTTTGTTATTGGCACCCGTTCATTCCTTTCGAACATTTCATCTGGGATGCCTGGTGTTCGATAATTCCACAATTCAGCATTATTTGAGAAAAACTGTATTTAACCTGTCTGTTCAGCCAGCGTGAATGTATTGTAAAGTATCCACATGACCATGAACATGAACACATAACCGGCCATACCAGTCGTAATCATCTTACGATAATCAGTTGGCGGCAAATACTTTCCAATTGAGAACCTTGCTACAACATAAGACGCAAAGTAGATCATGAAGCCGATTCCAATCCCCCTGAATGCCATTGGATTAAAACTGAGGTAGCCAAGTGCACCAGCAATTATGCCAGCTACCACGCCAAATAATATTCTCATCCAAAAGATCTGGTCGATTGGTCCCAACACTGTTCTTGCTTCTCTGTGGATGGACTTGGTTTAATTTCTTTTGGTCAACGAAACAACTTGTAATAGATATTATGTTAGCAAAGCTTGCAGTGCTATCTTGCAACAAAATGATTAAGAGTGAGGTTAGGGAAGGATAGATATGGGTCGCAGAGAGGAAGAAGAATCAAATGTAACTAGTAGAGTTATGGTCAGGGATATCATGGACATTCTAGTGATCAGCGAAGTTTCTACTTCTGAGCAACGATGAGAAAGATGGGTTCTGTTTTTGTTGTTGATGGCATGCTTGGTAGTTTGGCAAGAAAGTTACGAATGTTTGGTTTTGACACGTTGTATTATAACGATGCAGATGATGATAGACTAATTGAAGTTGGGAAGCAAGAAAATAGGGTTATACTAACGTGCGATAAAATGCTTTTTCAAAGAGCAATAAATATCGGACTTGACGGTATTTTAATAGTTGGTTCTAACGATCTCGACGACATGGTTCACGTACTGAAGAATTTTGGGATAAATAGCGTTGAATTTGTTCCGCAACGATCAAGGTGTCCTCTGTGCAATAATACACTCAGTATAAGTGATAAAAATTCAGTTAAGGACTACATTCCTATAAATGTCCTTGCTCGCCATGAGAAATTTTATTTTTGTAAACAGTGCAACAAAGTTTACTGGGAAGGCAGTCATTTGAAAAAGTTGCAAGAGTTTGGATTCAATGTGAACAAGAGGTTGGGCAATTCTGAATCTGAGTAATGAAGATGGTCTGCAGTTGGTAAGACTGGCAAGAGATGCCGTTGAGAATTATATTGCAAATAATGTGAAGATAACCACACCTGATAATATTGTGAAAAAGTATAATGAAAGGGCCGGAGTCTTCGTGACTTTGAATTCCATCGGGAAAGGGACTGAAGAGTTGAGAGGATGCGTAGGATTTCCAATGCCTGAGAAGGTTCTTTACGATGCTGTGATCAATGCTGCAATAGCTTCCGCAACCAGCGATCCTAGATTTAGTCCAGTCACAAATGAAGAGCTGGCTAAAATATCGATTGAAATCAGCATATTGACACGACCTGAACTTATCAGGGTAGAAGATCCAAAACAGTACAAAGAAAAGATAAAGGTTGGTAAAGACGGATTGATTATACATTGGCGATACGGCTCAGGTCTGTTACTACCACAGGTTCCTGTAGAGTACAAGTGGGATGAAGAACAGTTTTTGTGTGAAACTTGCGTGAAGGCGGGTGCGATGCCAGACTGCTGGGTTTATGAAGACACAAAAGTGTACAGATTTGAAGCTATAGTTTTCAAGGAAGTTGAACCGAAAGGAAATGTAGTTAGAGTTACTTTGGGCTCTTAACAATTATTAGACTAATCAACTGATTGCTTCAGATCAAAGCACTAGAGGAGAAATGACAATTATTAAGTTATATATTCTAATGAATATACGGGAGTATAATGAACAAGGTATACGTTGCGCTGTATGGGGTAGGCTTGGGACATGCAAGTAGAATGTTATTGGTTGGAAACAAACTAGCACAATTTGCCGATATCAAATTCTCTTCCTTTGGTGATGCTGTAAACTACGTTAACATGCATGGGTTTGAGTGCTTTGATGTTCCCGCAGTTGAGTTTGCCTGGAGTGCTGACGGTGGCTTCTCGATAAAAAATAGCATATCAAAACTCCCAAAGAACTTCATTAACTTTATCATGCAATGTAATGATGAGATTAAAAACTTTGGAAGTTTTAAACCAGATGTAATTTTGTCTGATACAAGGTTGTCATCGCTTTTGGCGGCAAAGTGGCTTGGTTTGCCCTGTATTACGATAATCAATCAGATTAGATTATTGCTATCTCCAAGGCTTAGAGAATTTCTGTTAGCACTTGGTGTTGAACGAACGATAGCAGAATTTCTCGGCATGCTTTGGTCAAGGAGTGACACAATACTAATTCCAGATCTGCCTCCACCATACACACTGTCAGAGCAAAACCTCTGGTCAGTTTCCGGTGTTACAAATAAACTAAACTACGTTGGGTTCATGGCACCAAAACCTTCTGTGAGTGAAGAGTATGTTGACAAAGTTGCTAAATTGCTCGGATTTGATCGAGGCGTGCCAATTGTCTTTGCGCATATAAGTGGACCAACGGAGACTAAGATGCATGTGCTAAACACAGCAATAGAAGGGTTGAAGAAGGTTAATGATAAGGTTCAGTTCGTAGTTTCCGAAGGCAAGCCAAAAGGCGACACAGTACCAAGAAGGATATCCGGTGGCTGGTATTTCGAATGGTGTCCTGTTAGAGATGAAATCTTTGCAATGAGTAATTTGCTGATACTAAGGGGGGGTCATTCAAGTTTGGCACAAGCAATACAGTATGGCAAGCCTGTAGTTACAATACCAATAGAGAATCATGGTGAACAAACTGGCAATTCTGGAAAGGCACAGAAGATCGGTTTGGGTTTAAGGATAAGACAGAGGGGTTTGAAGCCTGAAGATCTTTCTAATGCAGTTCTTCAGGTGCTTAATGATTCAAGATTTGCTAATCAAGCTAAGATGCTTATGGACTTTGCAAACAAACTAGATGGAATCGAGAATATCGTGCAGATAGTTAGGTCCTACTTCTAAATCAATTGTCTTCATTGATTTCAAGGCATTACCAATAACGTCTTCCAGATCGATAGTCTTCATCAATTGCGCATATTTGTCAGCATCAAAACTTGTTCTGCCTATTCTGTCTATTTCAGTAAGATGAGCTTCTTTCATTCCCAACATTCTTGCATTAGTGTATAGTTCATCGCTCATGAATATCAGTGGTAGCCATGGAGTAGCTACTTTCGCAACATCTCTTACAATATCTGAAATAAACCAAGCAGGAAATATTGCCGTGCTGAATGGCAAGGCGATATTTTTAATGTTATATTGTGAGGATAGTTTGGCTAGTAACACAGATGAAATTCTCTCGACAGTGAGTAGATGCGAGCCACTATTAGAAATCTCAAAAGTTGCAATATCTAGTTTTATTTGCTTTTTACCGAGTCTCTTTGCGATCAACTCTATATGCTTCGCACCTTCTCTGAAATTATCTTCATTTATTTTTATCAGAACTAGTTTGGGATTGAAACCGCATTTAACAGCCATCAAACACGAGAGTGCCGAGAGACTGTTATGCAGACTAGATAGTAACTGTTCGTTTTGTGACGCTACTGGCAGTCCATTCATTCCTTTATCAACGAACAAACAAACATACGCAGAGTCTTTTGATAAATGCACATAGATAAGTTTGTTACACTCTTGCTCGTCAACTGCTTTGATATTTAATTTTGATAGTTCTCCGATTAAAGCCGCAGTAGCAGCAAATTCAACATCCCTTCCAACATAGTCTTTGTTATTTGCCATTACCTTAACTGCAAATGTTTCTCCTTCATGCACTATCTTCTTGCCTGCATCAACTATTGCTGCCACTAGTTCAGTGAACTTGCTACTAGTTTTGTTTGCAACTGCAACTTTGTCCACGCCAAATAAATCGGAAACAACTGATGCTGCAGCGACAGCATCTTTAATATCAACAATTACGAGATCACTATCTATAACTATATCTTTGCATTCGAGCTTGTGCGACTCTAGAGCATTCTTTATGCTGGATTTTAGGACATCAATTTTATTTCTGGAGAAGATTGATGGAAAAACCAGCAATACATTCTCATTCATTTCAATCTGTCACATGTTAAACAGAATTCCATTTATAACCTTATCAAATAAAATACAAAAATTTTAAGAAGGCTGAGTCGAGTTTGCATTTCATAGTAGTTGTTTGTAATGCTCTCTTTGCAATACTGAAGATTAATAAACTTTGAAAATTATATCTAATTTAATGCCAATATTGTTTCTGGTCGTAGGAATAAGTATCGCGATAATTATCCTATATCTGATAATAAGAAAAAGAGTTGCTTATGCTACAAAGCCGGAATCTGGCTTTACCTATGTTTGCATAAATTGTGGTAATACATTTAGAGGTACGCAATGTCCTAAATGTGGATCAACGAGTAAAAAGGTACAGTTTTAGTTTTTCATAATCTAAGCTGACGATTCCGTTTTTGTCAGGTTGCATTATTGAAGACTTCATTTATTGTTATAAATTACCATCATGTTATTAGTTCTATGAGTGTAAGAAGAATATCTGGCATAACACTAGTAGTAAAGGATATGGGAAAATCTGTGGACTTTTATTCAAACATGCTTGGCTTAAGAATGCTTTATGGAGGTAGTGATGCAACTTTCACCTCTTTTGATGTTGGCGGTACTTTTCTTAACCTTGAAGCCGGAAGTTCGTCTTCTAAAGACTGGGGAAGGATAATATTTCATGTCGATAATGTTGATGAATTATTTGAATGCTTGAGGAATAAAGGGTTTAAGGTCAAGGAACCAAAGAATGCGTATTGGGGCGAAAGATTCTTCCATATTAACGATCCAGACGGTTATGAACTTTCTTTTGCCCAGCCAATAGATATCTGACCTGCAAAATAGAATTGACAATAACATACTATCTGAAAGCTTAAGTAGAATCATAATGATTCTAAATTCGATGTGTAAATTACAAATAGAAACGAAAGAGGAAGGTAATAAATCAATAACAAGGATAACTTGCCAGAATATAGATGCATGTCCCGAAGGCAGCGGTTGTTTGCTTTTAGCTATCCCGGTAAACGGAAAAGAGTATCATATCGAATGCAAGTGCCATAGAATTGATGAAGATGGTTTTCCAGAGGATTCACCGAAAGGTGCAATTAAAGTTTCTAGTGCAGTTCATCTAATAGCTGCACACAAGTATGATCCTAAACAAAGACCTAAGGAATGCAATCTGGTGTATAAGCTATATGAAGATGAAGGCGAGTTAGTGGTTAAATGTGAAGGCAAATGCAAGAGAGGTGATTGTGGAATAGTGAATATAGGAGGAGGAACGCAGGGTCAATTTCGAATACTCAAGTGTAAATGCACTAGTGGCGTTCACCATTGAAGGTTTGGTAATCTGTATTTTGGTATAGTTCAATAATATAGCTGTGTAGGTACAGATAGTTCCTTAAATGTCGATGTGGTCTTGAGATATGCACCAAAACCTTTCTTGTTGGCCAATTGGACTCCCTTATCAGTAAAACCGATATTGCTTATTATCATAGCGTAGTCAACACACCAATCTTGGTAGCCTTGGATCGTTGCATAGTAAATGGCTACTAACGCTTTATCGAGATTAATGAAATCTCTTTTCGTGACTTTACGTGGGATGCAATTAATAGCAAAGAAGTGCGGACTACTCTTCCATCCCTCCCTTCTATAGCCATAAAGATCTATTGTGTAATCCTTCCGACGTTCAGACTCAAATGGTAAATTTCTTTTCAGAAACTCTAAACCAAAATGACTTTTTAACCAAGGCCTAACCAAGATTTCTAATCTGCTTTCCAGAGGAGCCTTAGCTATCTTCATCTTCTAGCACCAGAATAATAAGCAAAGAAGTGATTAAATTTATTGCTGTCTGAAAAGGTGAAGGGTTGGCCAGAAGTGCATAGCATCAGTATGACTATAGCCATAATCATATAAATTTGATATCTTCATATGCCCATTCTTTAATTGCTGCTGGGTTGATTTTTTGCCTAACCAACCTGAATTATAAATCCTAGTCATTGCAAGCATAATAGCAATTACTGCCATCATAACTATAGCAATGTTAACTGGGAATTCAGGTATTACTGATAAGGAGAATTCAGTTCTATCAATTTCTATTTGGCCAAAAGTTTTCCCTACTCCTAGCACATTAACGATAACACGAAATGTGCCAGGTGACGAGAATTCGACAGTATGAGAACCTTCTCCACTCTCAGTAAAAGCCCTAGATACGAGCTTTACAAGTTCTCCCCCTTTCACTATACGGAAATCATACCACAAGTCTTTTACTGGTTCATTTGTGAGTTTATCGGTGATCAAAAGATCAAATGTGATTATTTCGTTTGGTCTTATCTCTTCAGGCTTCCATGATATTTTTACGACATAAAATCCACTAGTTGTTGAACCAGTCAAAGGTGGAGTTATTTTCCCAGCAGTAGTTGCAATTTCAGGCAACTCTTCAACTACTGCTGACTCCAGAAGTTCGTATTCAAATTGGACTGGTATTGGATGTTCTCCGTATATGGTAAATATACGAGCCTTTACTGGTATTGGAAAATTATCCACTACCCATGTCATGCTATCAACCGCATAGTGAAATCCAATTATGTAAGTATCATATTGACCTGCTGGGACCTGAACTTTGTCAGTTCCAAAAACCTTAACCTGTATGCCACCCCCACCAATGGCAGCTATCACACCCCATATTGCGCCAGTACTAAGTGACTCTTGCTCTATTTTGTTTGAATATCCACTCAGCCATGACAAAGTTTCTTTTATTGCACTTTTGTAACGTCTCATCTCCTCCGACTCCGCGGCACCTAAAGGTGTCAAGGAAAATCCAGAGAAGATCATTTCCTCTTTAAGGACTTTAGTGCCATCTTTAATTATAACGTCTGTTACCCAATCCCCTTTGTCATTCTGATCCTTAAACCATAAAGTAGCAATAAACGGAGTTGCATTGTTTAAATCTACGTATGAGATGCGATACTTTACCATCAAACCCTTGGTAATGCCCTCGCCAGGGAACCAGGTATCCTGTGCAGAAACTGGCGTTGTAGCTGCTAAGCTAGTGACCAATATACTGGCTAATGCAAATGAATAATATTTCTTGTCCAATTTGTCCTATCTATATTACACATTCACCTAGGATTAAATCTAATGTTTCCCAGGTTATAGCATTACAACCTTATAATGGGATATTTGAAATAGAATTTGGAAATTGAGCCAGAGCATTCGAGAAGCTCTAACTCTTGTACAGGGTAGCGTTGCAGAGCTTAAGTGCTGGGTAGTTGCAAAGAGCACAGTGGGAGGACTGTTATTTTTAGTTGTACGTGATGGTTCTGGCTACATGCAAGTTGTTGGTAGGAAGGGTGCCACCGATGAAACTTTCTTGAATAAAATGAAAGATATCACAATAGAATCTGCTGTTAGAATAAATGGTCAGCTGCACGATGACGCACGAGCACCTGGAGGTAAAGAAGTTATTGTAAAGGAATTTGAAGTTATCGCGCAAGCTGATAAATGGCCAATAACAAAGAGTGCAGTCAAGTCATCGGCATTTCTTTACGACAATCGACATCTTTCCATCAGAGGTAAAAAGAGCAGTTCTGTAATGAAGATAAGATCTGAATTTATAAAGGCGGCATTTGATTTCTTTATTGAGCAGGACTTTGTATACATCAATGCGCCTTCAGTAGTGCAATCAGCTGTTGAGGGCGGAGCAACACTCTTTAACATTGATTACTTTGGCAAGAAAGCATCGCTCACACAAAGCGCGCAGCTCTACGAAGAGGCTGCTATCTGTGCTTTTGGCAAGGTATTCGTAATGCAGCCAGCCTTCAGGGCCGAAAAGTCCAAGACAGCAAAGCACCTAACAGAATTTCTTATGATTGAAGCCGAGGTTGCGTTCAACGAGCAGGCAGACAATTTGAAATTGCAGGAAGAGTTAGTTAACTATATTTGCAGCAGAGTAGTTGAGAAGAGAAGCAAGGAGCTGGAAATTCTAGGTAGAAAATTCGCCGTTCCAGAAAAACCATTTCCAAGGGTTGTGTACGACGAGGTCAGAGAAGTAGCAAGTAAGAATGGGATTAATTTCCAATGGGGAGAGGATATACCGACTGAAGCAGAAAGGTTAGTATCCAAAATGTTCGATAAACCGTTCTTTATAACGGACTATCCGCTTAGCGCCAGAAGTTTCTACCATATGACAAAGCCTGATAATGACAAAGTAACCTTGTCAGCAGACCTGATTGCTCCAGATGGTTTTGGTGAAATTGCAACTGGTGGACAGAGGATACAGGATTATAACACACTTGTTGAACGGTTAGAGAAACAAGAACTGCCAACAGAGTCATTCCAGTGGTATGTCGATCTTCGTAAGTATGGTATGCCTCCACATGCAGGTTTTGGAATCGGAGTCGAAAGATCTGTTAGATGGATATGTAATTTAAAACACGTTCGAGCAACATCATTATTTCCTAGAACGATAACAAGGGTTTATCCTTAATTATAAAAATTCGGATATAAGTTTCTGTTTGCATCTACTCTCGTGGACTGGTTGAAGTAGAACTAGATAAATATCTGAAAATTCTGATTAGAGTTATGACGAGGTTAAGTAATGATGAGATAGAGGAGAGAATCAAGCAGTTGAATGGCTGGGTTGTTGAGAACAATGGAATAAAGAAGGAGTTCAGGTTCAAGGACTTCGTTGAGACTGTGAACTTCCTGAACAAGATTGTGCCTATAGCAGAGGAGATGGAGCACCATCCTGATGTTACTATCAAGGACTACAATAGGATGATAGTAAGTGTGACAACTCATGATGAGGGAGGAATAACCGAACTTGACTTTGGACTTGCACAGAAGATCGATGGACTTGAGCGCTAATCACATTTATTTCGGGGGCAATAATTATAAGACTACTTGGAGTTGAGACTAGCGTGCTCAGGATAAGTGCAGAAGAAGTGCAGAAGATTTCCGACGGGATGGAGGGTAAGAGTGCAGAGGAGGTTCTGCGGTGGGCACTCGATGCGTTCCACCCAAGAGTAGCACTAGCTTCCAGCTTTGGTGCTGAAGATGTTGTAATAATTGATATGCTGGCAAAGCTTAGAAAAGGCGCAAAAGTCATCACTCTGGACACTGGAAGGTTGAACCAAGAGACGTATGATGTGATGGATGCTATACGTGACAAGTATGGTATTGGGATTGATATCTACTTCCCTGACCAGAACGAAGTTGAGGATATGGTTAGAGAGCGCGGGTTGAACCTTTTCTATCACAGCGTTGAAAACAGAAAGTTGTGCTGTGAAATAAGGAAGGTCCATCCCTTGAATAGAGCTTTGAGCAATTTAGATGCATGGATAACTGGTTTGAGAAGAGACCAGGTATCTACAAGAGCAAGCACAAAGAAGGTAGAGATCGATGCTGGGCATAGCAACATCATAAAACTGAATCCTATTGCTGATTGGACTTGGGAAATGGTATGGGATTATATCAGGAAAAATGATGTGCCGTACAACAAGTTGCACGACAAAGGATATCCAAGTATTGGATGTGAATGTTGCACGAGAGCAGTGAAGCCTGGTGAAGATCCTAGAGCCGGAAGATGGTGGTGGGAGCAAGACGCCCGTAAGGAATGTGGACTGCACTTTAGCCCTCTGAAGAAAAAGTGATCTGTTTTGAGTGAGAGCAGTGGGATTCCTGCTCCTCATGGTGGTGTGTTAGTAAATAGAGTATTATCTGGAAATGCACTTGAGAGAGCACGCAATGATGCAAATGAGTTGATGAGCGTCAAAGTAGACAGGGATCTTGTTAACGATATAGAGAATATTGTGGATGGCGTCTTTAGTCCATTAGAAGGTTTCATGCTCGACCATGATTTTGCAGATGTGATCAAGCACGGAAGGCTTGCGAATGGAATCGCATGGACCGTGCCAAAAGTGCTGGATGTTGATGAGCAGACCTCAAAGCAGATGAAGGATTCGCATGATGTTGCTATAAAAGATGAAAGCGGACGGATGTTTGCAATAATGCATGTTGAAGATGTTTTCAAGTTTAACAAGCGAGAGATGTCCAAGGCAGTTTATCAAACAGATGATACCAGACATCCGGGTGTTGCTAAAACAATGGATATGCAGGACATTCTAGTTGGAGGAAGAATTGATCTGATAGACAGAGTGGATGGTAGTGAGCTTAAGAGACACAGACTTTCACCAGCACGCACAAGAGATGAATTTAGAAAGCGTGGATGGAAGAGAGTAGTTGGTTTTCAAACAAGAAACATACCCCATCTTGCCCATGAAATGCTGCAGAAATCTGCGCTGAACTTTTTCGATGGCCTGTTTATCAATCCATTGGTAGGAAGAAAGAAGAGTGGAGATTTCAAGGATGAAGTTATAATCAAGGCGTATGAAACGCTGATCGACGGTTACTATCCAAAGCAGAGCGTGATGTTTGTAACATTGCACACTGAAATGCTATATGCCGGGCCAAAGGAAGCCATTCTACATGCAATCATGCGCAAGAACTTTGGTTGCTCTCACTTCATACTCGGTAGGGATCATGCTGGTGTTGCGAACTATTACCATCCATTTGCTGCACATGAGATCTTTAAAGACTATCCAGATATCGAGATAAAACCTGTGTTCTTCCCAGCATTCTTTTACTGCAAAATATGTATGGGCACAGTCAGCGAGAAAACATGTCCACATGATGCGCAGCATAGATTGGAGCTGAGTGGGACCAAGTTGAGGAAGATGGTAACTAGCGGAGAGAGGCCTTCTGAACTTTTAATGCGACCTGAAATTGCCGAACTGATATTGAACTGGAAGGATCCATTTGTAATTTAAATTAGGTTTTTATTACTACCATTTGATGTGATTCCAGATGAAATTAATCGCTTTAATTTTGTTTAGCTTCTTGCTACTAGGAATCTCTGCAAATATAGCTTATGCTCAGGAAGGCACAAGGAAGATTGAAACATTGACCATACCACATACAGCAGCAAATGCAGATAGGTTCAACCCAGCTCATTACAACTTTGCATCAAAGCATCAAACAAGCTGGATCTTAACGATACGCAACAATCTTGTGTATAGTTCAGACAATCCAGATGCAAAAGTTGTTTTGCGATTGAAAGAAGAACCTGAGAGTGAAAAGTATGTTGAATTTGCAATGTTCGGTGCTCCATCAAAAATACTCTGGATAGCAATTGCCAATCAGGACGTAGGATATCTTAGGACTTATCAAAATGAAAATGGGTGGTTCGAGGACAAGGACATAACTGTAACTTTGACGCAGAGTGAAAGGTTGAGTGTAACCAATGGGCAGAGAAATGTTATGGATAGGTTAAGGATCGGCGAATTTATCTTTGGTACAATTGAGGTGTATGGCAAGGACTCGTCTGATGCTGCTACCAATACAATTGGCGGCAATATTGAATTTGATATCATATCCGGAAACCCACTTGATAATCCAATATTCATAATGCCTGCAGTTCTTGCTGTCGCTGCTATCGGAGTAGTTGCAACACTGCTACTCATCAAGAAGAGGACCTGAGCTCTTTGTAATACTTGCACCTTCTCTTCAGCATGCAAGGTCTGCACAAAGGTCCGACTGGCTTGCAGATATTCTGCCCAAACATAACGAATGTATCATTGATCCTTGTCCAGTACTTTTGTTCAACCTTTGATGTGAGTTCCATCTCTGTCTGTTCTGGTGTCTTTGTGTCCACAAGCGCCAGTCTGTTTGCAATTCTATGAACATGTGTATCAACTGGCACTGCCGGTTTGTTAAATGCGTAAACTAGAACACAGTTTGCTGTCTTTCTTCCCACTCCTGGAAGCTTGAGCAGTTCATCGATACTATCAGGAACCTTGCTGTTGTATTGTTCGACTAGTATCTTTGCAACCTCCTTGATCCTTTTTGCTTTAACACGATAGAAACCTGCAGGTTTGATCAGCTTTTCAACCTCTTTTGTATTGTGATTTGCAAGCTGCTCTGCAGTCTTGTATCTTGCAAATAGATTGGTTACAGCTACTTTTGAGTTTTCATCTCTAGTTCTAGCAGAAAGTATTGTGCCAATAAGTATCCGCAATGGATCGCCATGCTCCTGCTCTTGCAGTTCCTTCAATGCAGTCAGCCTAGCAGGCTTTACCTTGTGTATCGTTTCAAGCATTGAATGGAGTATCTGCTGCATTTCCATTGCCATGCTACAAAACTTGATGATTGTTATTATCCTTTGCATCCATTAGATAAATTATTATTGTAAGCGGGTGAAATTTGGTTGTTGCATCTAACGAGTGATGAAGAGAAGGCGTTAAATGGCGAGTATGGAGAGGCATTAGCCACTGCATACCGAATCCTCCTCGCAATAGGCAAGGCTACTGAGGCAGAGAAACTGATGCCAATAAAGTGGGCTCATATTTCTGGGGTTAATTACAACACTATCGGAGATTCTGGGCTTGAATTTCTTGAAAAGTTAAGCAGTGATGGCAAGGTTGTGGTTAAGACCACAATCAACCCGATGGGTTTCGATCCTGTCAAAGTAAACTCGCTTAATGTCAAAGATGATTTTATCAGGAAGCAGAACAGAATCGTTAGCGCTTACGAGCGAATTGGTGTTACCAAGTCCTTCACATGCATTCCTTACGAAGTCTTTGATCTACCCAGCAAGGGAAGTGATGTCAGCTTTGCAGAAAGCAATGCTGCAGTGTATGCAAATTCAGTTCTCGGTCTGAAGACAAATAAAGAGAGTGGGTTGAGCGCACTTGCAAGTGCTTTAACTGGCAAGACACCTTATTCCGAATTAAGAATTGAAGAGTTTAGAAAGCCAAGCAGATGCATCAAGGTTAAAAATGGTTTGGATAACGAGTTGGATTACGGCTTGTTAGGATACTTCGCTGGCAAAGTTGCAAAAGATGTTGTTGCATTTTCTGGCATCGATGATCTCAGTAAAAGAGGTGCAAAGGCACTTTCCGCAGCTATGGGAACCTCTGGCTCATGTGGGATGTTCACATTTAGCAAAAACGAGACAGAAACAATCGAGTTTGGAAAGGAAGAATCTAGAAAGGTTATGGAGGAGTTGAATTCTAGCGAGAAGGGCGATATGATTACTCTTGGTAGTCCACAGCTAGGAGTGGATGATCTAGCGTCCCTGGCAAATATGGTGGAAGGTAAAAAGTTCAAGAAAAGATGCCTGATATTTTGCGCAAGGGCTGCTTACGAGAGTGCAAGGAAGTTGGGGCATACACAAACAATAGAAAAAGCTGGAGGAGAATTATTGTGTGATTGTTGCACATGCTTAACGCCATTGATAGACAGAAATCAATTTGATAGTATAATTACAAACAGCATCAAAGGAGCATATTATCTAAACGGTTCAAACAAAGTGAATGTTTGCCTGAAGAGTTTGAAGGATATAGTGAGGGAAGAATGCAAATAAAATGTAGAGCGATTGTGAAGGGTTCCGGAAATGGAGAAGCCCTTGTAACCAAGCAAGCAATAAACTTCCTGACCATGGTAGACCTGGAGAGCGGGATCGTAAAGGATGAGAAACATGAACTTTACAAAAAGAGTGTTGCTAACAAAATACTTGTTTTTCCAAATGCGATAGGAAGCAGCGTGGGTGCATACTCGATTTATACACTGAAGATCAATAAGGTCGCACCGAGAGCAGTCATTTGCAAAAAGGCAGATATCGCAACAGCATCTGGCTGCGCAATTGCTAAGATTCCACTTGTAGATCAGCCCAGCCGTAACATATTTTCGATAAAATCTGGCTCGATGGTAAAGATCGATGCAAGTAAAAACTTGATCGAAGTATGCTTGCAGCAGCCGCTGCACCTTTGAAGTTGGATATTCGACCATAAATCTATAAACTGGCCTTGATATCCATCCAAACACTTTTAATTTAAATCTGCTCTAATCTAGCTTGCTCTGGTGCACGGCGGTTACGATGGGCGAACTGATCCAGAGTGAGATGACGATAAAAGTCCGTGCACCAGGTAAGCATTATTCTTTGCAATCCATATTAGAAATCCATGTAATAAATAAGCACCAACTTTCAAATCATATGATGGGTAAATTACCATGGTGCACTCATGGGTGAGCAATATTGATAAGACACACGTTTGACATGTTGATTGTATCGTTATCTGTATGTCTTATTGTTTTATTACCTATAGAAGATGCAATCAAGCAAACGTATGGAGCAAGCCCAGTAACGTGTGTCGTAATTACAAATCCCACTACAGAACCACTATCGCCAAACTATATCGTTACAGTTAATCCTGCGAGAGCAAAAGTCTTTCCAGGGGAGACTGCTATTTTTGATATTGCTGTAATGTCTAAGGACAATATCCCAGATACCATATCTTTGGGTATTACGGGTTTGCCGCAAGGAATAACTTCTGTCTTCGATCCAGCAAGAGGAACAACTGACTTCTCAGCAAAACTAACCCTATCAGTTGATGAGATGATCTGCCCAGGAGTCTATGCTCCAAGCATAATTGCGAGTAACATAGGTATGCAACTAGTTGATCTGAAACTAGAAGTTGCTGGGGCTGGTTCTGTTTCTGAAGCAATAAGGGATGAAATTGCCAAACTGAACTCCAGAATTGATGATCTAGAGCGTACAATAAAGGAAAGGCAGGTAAGCGATTTTGCAAGTTATGTTAGCATCATACTCGCTGCAATAATTGGAAGCTTCTTGCTGGGGGCTTTCGCATTATTTGTACTTTTGCGCCACTTGAGGATAAAAAATTCAAGCCTCTCCTTGGGAAACGATACAAAGCTTCAGGAGATAATAAACCTGCTACGCCAATCGATAGGAAGTTCAAGAAGTGAGCCAAAGCATGAAGAAACCACAACTGAAGTAAGGCAGGAAAGGAATGAGAAGATAATAAATGAACGGCAGATAGGTGCGACTTGGTATGAATATTGCGCAGTTTGTGGTCTTAGAACAGAGCACACCAGAGATTACGAAGGGAATCTTTGTGTTAGATGCGGCAACCGTTAATTGTTCATGATATTGCGAACGATTTTATATAGTTTCAATGGAAACTGCATCCCGTGAATAATTGTCCTGAATGTGCTGGAGAGCTGCATTACGAACCTAATACCAAGCATTTCGTATGCAAAAAGTGTGGGCTTTATGTTACTCGAGAACAGATAGACGATATTAAGGATAGATTGAGACCAGAGAAGAAGAAGAGCAGGGAAGAGGAATATCTAGATTGGTGGCTCAGTAAGAAGACTGCGAAGAAGGCCTAGCTCCTTTTTGATATTTTTCTGACGCAACTATTAATTCTAATTATTTGTATTTGTTTCAGAATCGATATTGATGAAAATACTTATTTTTGCAATTGTGTAAAAATGTGCGGGAAGAAAATGTCTTAAATACCTCATTTTCCATAGGCTGTGCATGAGCACTGAACTTCCCAAGTGGGCTGAAGACGAAATAAATTCGATAACATCGTCTTCCTTTAAGCAGATGGACATATGGGAAGGAACTGGTTACTTTCTTGAAATAGATGAAAAGAAACACAAAGCAGATGTGCAGTTTTATGAAAAGCTGCCTATTGGGAAGTACATAATATCTGTTACACTTTCAAGGAGCATAAATGTAAATGATCTCATGAAGGGTTTTGTTTACAACTACAAGGTCAAGGTGTTGAAGGCAGCGTTGAGCGAGAAATTGACTGAATATCTCAAGGAAAACCTGAAAATCGAGATGGATGGCGTATACCAATTTGAACTGGAGTCACTTCAGTTGCTGGATGTAGAATCAGATTTAGCCCCAGCAACTGCAGAGGAAGATTCTGAAGATTAGGTTTAATGATTCTGACGCACCTACAATATATACGAGTCTCTTCACGTTCTGATGAGCGTAGGTTGGAGCTGATGTAAATGATCGTATACATCGTAAGGGAGATGTTAAGGCATCTTGTTCTGAGATTAGCGCTAAGTGCTACATTCGTTGTTCTGCGACAGAAAAAGCCTGTTACTGAATACAATGTTAAATTGATCAAAGTGAAGGAGCGTGATATCCTCGTCAGTGCGGCTCTGCTTGGCATCTCTTTCGCAATTTTGACAATATGGTTGGTTGTAGTGATCAAGGGTGGTTCGAGCGCATTAATTGTAGCTGCTGGTGTCTTGCTCTCCATCGGGCTAAGCCAGCAGATAATGTCAATAGGCATTGATGCGATGACGATGAGTTTGAATGCGTTCTTATCAGCATGGAATTCCGTATTATATGTTCTGTCTAAGCAAAGAACAAGTCTAGAGTGGCGATTCATAGAAAGTGAAGTCAATCAAGTCTTCATCTATCCACAAATAGTATACGTTTTGCCCAGAGAACTGGGGGAACCAAAAATTGCATCTGCTAGGGTAATTAGATACATTACTGATCATAAATCAGAAGTAGAGTATCCTCACAAAATACAGAATGAAGAACCTAGTCTGCTATCCTTTGCAGAGTATTCAACAGAGTATATCAAGGATCGATTGCAAGTTTATAATCGGTTATCCAATATACAGCAGAGAACAGGAGCGATAAATCCAGTTGTCTTTGTAGCACTAGGAACACTGATCTGGCTTCTTTCCTAAGTTGGCTTGCCCTTTTTTACCTTGACTGTAGTCATCATCAGTGCTATCCAGCTTATTAGCAATGGTATGTGATAGGATGCTACTCTCCATGCGATTATTACGCTACCGAAGGTAGTAGGATCCATGCCAAACGTGACCAGATAGTATCCGATACCAACTTCGCTCAAACCTGAACCCCCAGGGCTTACTGGTAAAGTTCCTATTGCCACAGAGGCAGCGACTGACATCAGCGACTCGAAAAATCCTAAAGTAGCTGTTGTATTTGCAATAAGCATGAAAGTCAAGCCATGTAATGATGCACCTAAAAATGTTAGAGCAAGTCCGACAGCAAATATCTTGATCGATGATGATCTATACAGGTTTTCCCTGGCCGACTCGCAGAGTACCTTTACCGCATCGTTCATGGTGTTAGTCCACTTTTCTCCCTTTGCAGAACCGACAAACCTTGTTAGCAAAGGAAGAGTAAATCTCGGCATCTGCAGAATTCTTTTTGAGGATAAAATTAGTAAGGTCATATAGGCTGTAAATATTGGAGCTGTAATTACAACTATGCTAGTGGCAATTAGATAATTTTCGGAAATGAATGCGAGAAATGCTGCCATAAATGCTAATATACTGCCAACCAAAACATCGCTGATAACTTCTGTGGTTACTATCCACATACCCTTACCTGAATGCACTCCTTTCTTGTATAACCATGCAACTCGCACAAACTCTCCCCCAGTGTAAGCTGGAGTAGTCAGAGTTACAAATTCACTTCCCATCCTAATTTCAATATTCTTGCCGATGCTCCCGACTCGCCCTACAAAACTTCTAAGATAATGGCTGAACCTCACACCTTGAACCACTAATTTTGCAAATCCAGCTAAACTTGCTAATAGAAAAGGTACTATACCAACAGCAAAAATATCTTCAGGTGCAACATCTAACAGCAAGGCTATAATTATTAAAGGAATGATGCTTGCAATGACAGCAATTATTCGCCATTTCAACGCCGTTAAAAAGTCACAGCATGGTAATAAGGTTAAAGGGTTATGATTAATTAGATATTGAAAAATCGATTACTATTATATTAATATATTATTTGGGGTTATGACAGAATGCTTAAGATGGGAGAAGAAGTTGAATAGCAGCATGAATGCAAAGCATAGAAGGGTAGTTGCAAGTGCACCATCGTCAACTGCAAACCTAGGTCCAGGTTTCGACGTCTTTGGTTTAGCGCTAGATGCATTTCATGACAGAGTCGAATTGGAAGTTGTACAAACGCGCTCGATACAAATTGAGGTTCATGGCGAGTATGGGAGCACTATACCACTACAGACGGAAGCGAATTCAGCAGGTCTGGTTATCACCAAGATGCTTGAAGATTACAGATCCGGTATCGGTCTGAAGATCAAGGTGCAAAAAGGTGTGCCTGCTGGCTTTGGACTTGGAAGCAGTGCAGCATCAGCCTCTGCAGCTGCAATTGCATTCGATTCACTTTTCGGTCTTGGCTTAGACAAGAGTTCCCTCGTCAAGTATGCTGCAGTTGGTGAAATTGCAACTGCAGGTTCAATGCACTACGACAATGTATCTGCATCTTTCTTTGGCGGTTTTGTTATAGTCAGAACGGAACCATTGAACATTGTACGTATAGAACCGCCAAAGGATCTAACATTATGTTTGGCAATTCCAACAATGGAGGTTCCGAAGAAGAAGACCGAAGTAGCAAGAAGCGTTTTGCCTGACAAGGTTCCACTAAAGCAGGTTGTGAGCAATATTGCAAATGCATGCACAATGGTGGCAGGTTTCATGCTGAAGGATACAGATATGATAGGTAAAGCCGTAAAAGATGTTATAATTGAACCAGCAAGAGCTCATCTGATCCCAAGTTATGATGAAGTGAGGAAGAAATCACTGGATGCTGGTGCACTTGCTGTAACGATAAGTGGTGCAGGTCCATCTGTGATCGCATTCATGAAAGATGGAAAGCAGAGCTCGGAAAGGATCTGCAAAGCTATGGAGGAGGGCTTCAGGGTTGCCAATCTTGCATGTAAAACCGTGCATTGCAAGGCTAGTAATGGTGCAGAACTACTGGAATCTAACTAAACTTTAGCATAAGGTCACATATAGTAAAGCAAACAAAAATAAGATTACCTCTCGTGCGCTAAAGTGAGTTGATTCCTACGACCGTCGTTATGATCTGGATGTCTGCAATTGCAAGTGCATTTGTTGATACTATTCCATATACAGCTACAATGTTACCCTTGGTTGAGTCAGTAAGTTTGGATCCTGTCTTTGCTGACCAGTTAGGAAGATTTGCAACCAATCCTCTTTGGTGGGCACTAGCTATTGGTACCGGCCTAGGGCGTAATGGAACGCTTGTAGGTGCGAGTGCTAACCTAGTTTCTGCTGGAATAAGTGAAAGAATGGGTTATCCGATAACATTCAGAGAATTCTTTAAAGTTGGTTTTCCCTTCATGATAATAACAACTGCAATTGGCACTGTCCTGCTGATATCCATGGTGCTCTTCATTCCAGGATTCTAACTTGATTGTATGATTTGAGGAGCCATCTGTCTTTTTATTAGTGTTGAAATTCCTCGCAGGTATCCTCTTGCCACAACAGAAGGACTCTGCGATGAATACCAGACACATCCCAAAACCTCGCAGTCCTTGCAGGTTTTTACCATATCCCATTCTGGCAAACTCCAAAGCTCATCGACTTCATGATCAAGTAAGCTGAAGGTTCTGTCAGGTGTATTGTACTTCCAGCAGGGAACCATTATCGTGCCATTGCCATTAACATATACGGTCTTCCATATGCCGCACTCATCGAAGAGTACTCTACCATGATCTATTATCTGCTGCCAGTACAATGGCGGTATGAGAATGAATGGATCTGGGTTCTTCTTCATGTAGTCTAGAACACTTTCGCAAACCTTGACCATGGTCTGCCTATCTGGCAATAATGAGAAATCGACATCTGATCTATCTTCTACAAATGTCAAGCCTACTGTATGAACATCGAGTTCCTTCTTGACAAAGTCAAAGTATTCACCGCTGATGAACTCTTCTGCGTTCCACTTTGTAATCACTGAGTTAAGGTAACGCCTGATCTTGTAGTCGCCAAGCATCTTGACATTTTGAATAACCCTGTTAAAGGTTTCAGGGCTTACGCCCCTAACCTTGCAGTACGAATCCTGCTTTATCGAGTCTATGCTGCAGCAGAAAAAATCTACATTCTTCTTGATTTCGTTTAGGTCAATTCTATGCAAAAGCGAACAGTTAGATATCATCGTAATAGGGAGTTTCAAAGCCTTAAGATGCTGCAGCAACTCAAGAATATCCTTCCTGCTGGTTGGCTCTCCTCCCTCTACAATCGACCATATGCAGTACGGAGCAACTTTGTTCATAACATACTTCCACTGCTCAGTAGTGAGATCCTTCTTTAGTGCAAGTTTTATCTGACCTTCCTTGTCTGGATCGCCAAAGGGACACATTGGACAGAAGAAGTTGCAGTAATGCGTCATGCTAAAGACAGCAATCAATGGTCGTCTCTGCCCCATCATTCTGTTGACTGACCATTTGCCAAGGATCTTTAGTGTACGAATCGTATCCATCTTTGCTTCTATCTAGGTCCAAATTATTAAAGTGCTTGATGAGTGAGGTAGCAAAATTTATACCCGATCTTTCGATCTGATAAATCATGAAGCTTCTGCATACATCTATCACGGTTAAAGACATGGATGAAAGTCTGAAATTTTATACCGAAATATTTGGAATGAGATTTGTGAGGAGGAGAGAGATTCGAGAGAATAACGCTGAGATAGCCTTCATCGAGGATCCAAACAGCAACCGTCAGATCGAGTTAACATGGTGGAGGAGCAAGACTGATTACACAGAGGGAGACCAGTTGGATCACCTTGCATTCCAAGTCAGTGATGTTGAAAAAGAGATCGAAAGGTTGCGCGAGTTGGGTGTTGAAATCGCAAAGGAACCATATGCATTGAAGGGCAGCAGTCATAAAATTGCGTTTGTTAAGGATCCAAATGGTATATGGATTGAAATTATAGATAGCGACCCAGGGAAGTAAGAAATTTTCAATACACCTATTAGTGTGTTTTTAGAACAATTGCTAGTTTGAATAAAGCTATCTGTATAATGAGCGGTGGAGTTGATTCTGCATGCACTGCAGCTCATATAAAGAGCAATGGTTATCAACTTTATCTGATCACATTTAACTACGGACAGAGAAGCAAGATTGAATCGGAAAGAGCAAAGATCATTGCGAGTTATCTACAAGCAAAAGAGCATAAAATAGCTGACATCAGTTTTATGAAGGAACTTTATGAGAAGAGTAATGTTTTAACCGATGACAATTCTAGCATGCCGAGCAAGTTTGATTATAGCATCGTTGTGCCGGTCAGAAATGCAATTTTCATCAGCATCGCATCTGCATGGGCATTCAGCATAGATGCTAAGATGGTTGCATATGGCGCACATAAAGGTGATAAAAACTATCCTGACTGCAGGCCAGAGTTTGTTAGATCGATCAATGAAATGGTGAATATGGCGGAGATAGATGGAATAAGGCAGGGTATTAGAAGTGAAATAAAGATCTGGTCGCCAGCACTCGATGGAATCGAGAAGCCTGATCTCTTGAGAATAGGGAATAAGATTCTAGGCGATAAATTGTTTCAAACTTGGAGCTGCTACACAGATGGCGTCGAGCTAAATGGTGAAGTTGCACAGTGTGGGAGATGTGAATCATGTGTGAACCGCAAGAATGCGTTTAAAGAGGCAGGAATAGAAGATAAAACGAAATATCTAGAATAGGACGGATTTAAATAAGGTGAACCAAGAATGCAAAACGAATTGAAGGTAGGGATAAGTGAAATTTTCACAAGTGTGGAGGGAGAAGGAATTTACTTTGGCACGAAGACTTTATTCGTTCGTCTCGCTGGATGTAATTTGAAATGCTTTTGGTGTGATCAGCCTGCTGCGTTATCATTTGATGATGGAAAGCGGTATGAAATTGATGATGCAATAAAGTTGATTGAAGAGAAGTTGGTGCAGAATACCTACAAGGTCAACTTTACTGGAGGGGAGCCATTGTTGCAACATAAAGCAGTTTACGAAATGGCCAAGCATCTTAAGAGCAAGGGTTTGCGAACATACATCGAATCGTCATGCTTCAGCGTTGAAAGGTTCAAGG
>JBHICH010000003.1:0-69650 GCA_046759465.1 Nitrososphaerales archaeon | reverse complement strand
AAGCAGGCAAATGCCGACAGGATTATAGAGGCAGCAGAATTGGATAGAATTGGTACGAACAAGAGAGAGGCGAAGAAATTTGTTAAAGCATATGACTTCTTTGTCGCTGAAACATCGCTTATGGCAACGGTCGGTAGAGCCTTGGGACAGTATCTGGGGCCGAGGGGCAAGATGGCAGCACCTCTGCCCTTCAATGCACCAATAGATACTATATTGGAGAGGCTCAGGACTTCTGTCAGGGTAAGATCCAAGGGACAGTTAACGGTAGCATGTAAGATAGGTGACGAAACTATGAGCGATACCGATCTTGCAGATAATACATTTGCTGTTTTGAGCGCGCTTGAAAAGAAGTTACCCGCCGGAGAGAAGAACATAAGGGTTATGATGATAAAGCTTACAATGGGTAAGACAGCAAAGTTGACAGAAGCAAAGGTGGCTTGATTTGCAAAGAACGAAGATATATCCTCAGAAGAAGGTTGACATGTACAAAAACCTTATCGAACTATCGCAAAAGCACAAGGTAATCGCTTTGATAAAGATGGAGAGAGTGCGTGCTACACAACTGATGCAAGTAAGGAAGAAGTTCAGAGACGAACTAAAGATTATGATGATCAAGAACAACGTTGCTAAGAAGGCATTGGTAAATATCAAGGTAAAGGGGATGGACAGGCTCATGGAGTCACTTGAAGGTCAGCGAGCTATGGTTTTTACAGACATGGATCCCTTCAAGCTCTACCTAGCATTGGACAAAAGCAAGATCTACCTTCCTGCAAAGGGAGGGGATGTTGCTACAGAGGACGTCGCTGTATCAGCAGGTAATACTGGTATACCTCCAGGACCAGTTCTATCAGAGTTCAAGGAAGCAAAGGTGCCTACTAGAATAGATTCTGGTAGCATATGGATCGCTGAAGATACAGTTGTTGCCGAACCCGGACAGGTTATTTCGCATAAATTGGCATCACTCCTTGGTAAACTTGGAATCAAACCGGTAAAGGCAGGAATGTCGATCTACTTAGCTTTGCAAGAAGGTGTTGTGTATAGGGATGAGGACTTGAGGATCGATATAGAGCAAGTCGCACAAGAACTGCTCACTTCATTTAACGCAGCTTTATCTTTGGCAGTGAACGCATCGTATGCGACCAAAGAATCGATAGAGCACCTCGTAAGAAAGGCATTTGGTAATGCCCGAAGTCTTGCAGTAAACTCTGGATACAGTACAAGCGAAACGATAAAGGAAGCTTTGTACGGCGCGCACTTGAAATCCTTAGCATTGTATGAAAGTTTAAAAAAATCGGGTTACTCTTAACCGAAAAGTGCAGACAACCCTGCTAGTGCTTCCTCTTCACCCTTCTTTTCATCCTTCTTCTCTTCTTTCTTCTTCTCGCCCTTAGCTTCTGCTGGAGCAGCTTGAGCAGCTGAAGATGCTGGAGCAACTGGAACCGGTGTGCTCTTTAGAGCTTCTTCAATGTTAACTTCACTTAGAGCAGCAACTAGAGCCTTGATCCTAGCATCATCTGGTTCCACTCCAGTAGCCTTTACTACCTTCTTAACATTAGCCTCGTTTACTTGTTGTTTTAGTTTGTGCAAGAGTAAAGCTGCATATACATATTCCATTTCAATTCGTACATGATTCTAAACTCGGTAATATAAAATTATTGCACTGATTTTATTACATCGATTAATTCGTCTTGCTCTTTTATACTAGAGAAGTTTTAGCTGACGAGCAACAGCATATACTGTGTGCTTTAGTTCCAGATCATACATATTGTGCATCTTATCCATGAAGACCTTCTTAGCCTCATCCTTTCTCTCGTCTGATGAAGAAAGCATTATTGAAAAAAGCTCTGGAAAGCCTTCACGAATCCAGTTATCAATTTCAGTGTATCTTTTTGCCCCAATCTTGACAACTATACTATGCTGTATGTCAACGTAGTCGTGAAAATCCCCAGACTCCACTTTATCGATCATGATATGAATTAGGTTGTCGGGATGGGGTGACTTTAATACTTCTAAAGAACGCGGCCCAGCTTTTCCAGACTGAACCTTTCTGATCAAACCCGTGGGTTTTATGTACAAACCAGCAACCTTGAGCCTGTCTGGTCCAGCGAATTCTACAGCACCAACCACTATGCGACTAGAATCATTCTCGTCGATTGTAGTGAAGACATAATCGCCATCCTTGAATGGGCTCTTTTTAAACCCGAACATCTAAAATAACAAGCATGAATTTTATATTTAAATTTTGGTGTTTATTTGCAACAAACAATTCAAAGAATTATCTAAGATGATATCAGTTCTGTACACAAAAGGATTAATAGCGTAAGTGCATTCGCTAAGAATGAATTGAGTGAAAAGGAGAAGCTGGTAGCTCGGTTCTCATCAGAACCAGACAAATACTACAGAGTAGAGTTGTTCAATAAATTAGGTTTTGAGCGAAAAAAATGCTCTAATTGTGGAGGTCATTTTTGGGATCTCGTAAGTAAAACTGAATGTCCAAACTGCGAAGGGTATGGATTTATTGGCAATCCACCAACAAGCAAGAGGCTGGATTATGTCAGCGCATGGAGAGAAGTTGAAAGTTTCTTTATGAAGAACAATCATAAAAGTGTCAAGAGGTATCCTGTCGTTTGCAGGTGGAGGGAAGATCTCTTCTTTACAGTTGCATCGATAGTTGACTTCCAGAGAGTGATTGGAGGAAAGGTTGTCTTCGAACTGCCAGCAAACCCGTTGATTGTGCCGCAGATGTGCTTGCGATTCAATGACATCGAAAATGTTGGTGTTAGCGGGAAACATTATACATCATTCTGCATGATTGGTCAGCACAGCATATCAGATGGTCAAGGATACTGGAAGGATAGATGCATCGAACTGGATTACAAAATGCTAACAGAAGGCTTGGGAATAAAAAAGGAAGATATCGTTTTCGTTGAGGATGTGTGGCTAGGCTATGGCGCGTTTGGATACTCTCTCGAATACTTCGTCAGGGGCCTCGAGTTGGGCAATGCGGTATTCACCGAATTTGAAGGAACACCTAGCAACTACCAACCAATGAAGGAGAAGGTGATAGACATGGGCGCAGGATTGGAACGCTTCTCATGGATAACAATGGGTACTCCAACAAGTTACGATTGCTGTTTTGGACCAGTAGTTAAAAAAATTGGTGAGAAGGTTGGTGTAGACTTTGATAATGAACTTCTTTCAAAGTATTTCACCACAGTATCCAGCAGGTTGGAAGCTGTTAGCACAAAAGAACTGAAGTCTAGAGCTGCGAAGGAATTGAAGTTAAGTGATGAACGACTTGAGAAATTAATATTACCTTTGGGGGCTATTTACACGATAGCAGATCACACACGCACACTACTGTTTGCTATATCTGATGGTGCGTTACCAAGCAATGTTAGCGGTGGATACAACTTGCGCGTTGTGGTTAGAAGAGCTTTGGCAACATTGCACAGGTTGGGATGGAATATCAAACTTGGAGATATTGCCGACATGCATATAGATTATCTAAAGAGTGTCTATCCAGAATTGGTAGAGCATAGGGAAGAAGTAAAAACTATACTTGGCATAGAGACCAATAGGTACCAAGATTCGATAGAAAGGATGAAGGGAATTGCAAACAGTATTGCAAAGGGAAAGAAGCAGTTGAGTGATGATGATTTGATCAAACTTTACGAATCTGATGGAATCACACCAGACTTTCTCAAAGAGCAGAGTGTTATCGCAAGCATACCTGCAAAATTTTACACCAAACTTGCAGCTCTGCATAGCGAACAAGCATTGCAGCAGGCACCAGAATCGATTGCAGGCCTTGATAATATCGAACCTACCGGATTGCTATTCTACGAAGATCAAAATCTGTTCGATTTTGAAGCAAAGATACTGAAGATACTTGGCAAGTACGTCGTCCTTGACAAAACAGCCTTCTATGCCAGAGGAGGAGGACAGGAACCTGACCATGGGAAGATAGGTAATGCTGTTGTGAAAGATGTTGTCAAACAGGGCGACATTATTCTGCACGAAGTTGTAAATGGTAGCTTGAAGGAAGGTTCGATGCTAAAGTGCATGGTTGATGCAGAAAGAAGAGGATTGATAATGAGCCATCACACTGCAACGCATATTCTGAACTCTGCTGCTCGCAATGCTCTAGGTTCGTGGGTCTGGCAACACTCTGCATTTAAGGAAGAAGATTATGCTAGATTAGATATAACGCACCATTCACACCTAACTAGGGATGATATAATCATGATAGAGCAACTAGCGAATAAAAAAATTCAAGCAAATCTGCCAGTTACAATCAAGACCGTCGATAGAAATCAGGCAGAAAAGCTTTATGGCTTCAGGATCTATCAAGGTGGATATGTTCCAAGCAAGTCAATAAGGATCGTAAATGTTGAGGGTTGGGATATTGAGGCTTGCGCAGGAACCCATGTAGCCAGAACTGGAGAAGTTGGTATATTGAAGATAACCAAGGCTGAACGGATACAGGATGGTGTTGTTAGACTTCAATTTGTGGCAGGTCAAGCAGCGCTAAAGTATTTGCAAAAGCAGGAAGAGCTGGTAAATATAATTGCACAATCTCTTGGCGCAAGTAAAGAAAAGTTAATCGAATCGTTCCAGAAGATGATGGAAGATGCCGATATATCAAGGAAGAAGTTGCGTAATGCGATTAAGAAATTAGCACCTACGATTGCAAAAGATGTTTTAAAAAATGCAAAGGCTCTTGGAAGTATCAAACTATACAGCGTTTATGATGAAGAGCTTGATGAAGAGTACCATATCTCTGTTGGTGAGAATGCAACCAACGCAGACGCATCATTGATCTATTGTGCGCTTCTACCTAGAGAGCAGGGAATTCGTGTGATAGTTTTTGTTGGAGAGCAAGCAAGGAAGAGTGGAATCAAAGCTGGTGCAATTGCAAAACAGGTTGCTGGTGTGTTAGGCGGTTCAGGTGGAGGAGATGATAGGTTCGGACAGGGAGGAGGAAAGTTTGTGGATAGAGTTAAAGAGGCCCTCCTTGTGATAGAAGAACTCTCACGTAAGTGATATGGATGCCTATAGACTGGCATGCGATACAGGAAAAGTGGAGAAAAAAGTGGGAAGAGCAAAAGATATTTGATGCTGAGCCAGATCCGAATAAGAGAAAATATTTTGTTACGGTTGCTTATCCGTATCCTAATTCTCCACAACATATTGGGCATGGCAGAACTTACACACTAGCAGATGTACATGCTAGATACATGCGAATGCAGGGTTACAATGTTCTCTTTCCTATGGGCTTTCACTACACGGGAACTCCAATACTTGCAATGTCAAGAAGGCTAGCTGCAAATGATGAAGAACTGGTTGATACATTCACTAGTATA
The DNA here is from genome assembly GCA_046759465.1 of Nitrososphaerales archaeon. GTDB lineage: Archaea > Thermoproteota > Nitrososphaeria > Nitrososphaerales > UBA213 > JBHICH01. The sequence goes on along the minus strand of JBHICH010000003.1, from coordinate 64,284 downwards.
TACAAGGTGCCCAAAGAGAAGATAGCAAGTTTTAAAGAGCCAATAAATATTGCAACGTACTTCCATAATGAGATCAAGCAAGGAATGCAGGAGATGGGCTATTCAATTGACTGGAGAAGGGAGTTCACAACGATCGATAATGTTTACACGAAGTTTATATCATGGCAGTTCAGGAAGTTGAAAGAAAAACGTCTTGTTGCACAGGGCTCGCATCCAGTTGGATGGTGTCCCAGTGATGGCAACGCAGTTGGTCAGCATGATACAATCGGCGATGTTGAACCAGAGTTCACCGAATACACCATAATCAAGTTTGAACTCGACGGATACAAGGTTCCTACTGCTACGTTGAGACCCGAAACAGTATTCGGCGTAACCAACCTCTGGATAAACCCTGAAGCTAAATATGTAAAAGCATTGGTAGATGGTGAAAACTGGATAATTAGCAGCAAGTGTGCAGATAAGTTGAAGTTGCTGAACCGGAATATCAACGTACAAAACAAGTTAAGTGGTAAGGAGCTTGCAGGTAAAAAGTTTGGAGTACCTCTAGCAAACAGAACGGTAACAATATTTCCCGCAAGTTTTGTGGAGCCTGGTGATGGGACTGGTATTGTTATGTCTGTGCCAGCACATGCACCTTATGATTACCAAGCACTGGAAGACTTGAAGCAGAAGAAATCATTGTTTTCAAGTTTTAGTATTGATAACAATCAACTGGAAGCCATAAAACCAATTGTGATAATTGAATCAGAAGGTTACAGTGGTGTGCCTGCACTTGCTGTAATCAATAAGTATAAGATAAAGACTCAGGACGATCCTAAATTAGAAGAGGCTACATCAGATATTTACTTGCATGAATTTTACAAAGGAAAAATGCTGAACAACACAATGCAGTATGCTGGTATGAATGTCGCAAGAGCCAGAGAGGAAGTTAAGCAAGATATGTTGGACAAGAAACTTGGAGATGTAATGCTAGACCTAATCAAGCCTGTTAGATGCAGGTGTGGTGCAGAATGTGTTGTCAAGTTGTTAAGTGATCAGTGGTTCATAAATTATCTAGATGCCAACTGGAAGTCTTTAGCACATGACTGCGTAAACTCAATGCGGATAATGCCTGAAGAGATAAAACGGGAATTTGATTACACTGTGGACTGGTTAAAGGAACGTGCGTGTGCAAGGAAGTCTGGTCTAGGGACAAAACTCCCATGGGATGATGAATGGATAATCGAAAGCTTGTCTGACTCAGTGATCTATATGGCATACTACATAATTGCAAAGTATGTTAACAATGCATCGCTTAGAGATACACAAGTAAATGATGCATTCTTCGATTATGTACTGCTTGGTAACGGAAATGTTAATGAAGTTGCTAAATCTTGCAACATTTCGATCGAATTGGCAAACACGATTAGAAACGAATTTAGGTATTTCTACCCTGTTGACAGCAGACATTCTGGCAGGGACTTGGTTCCCAATCATCTTACATTCTTCATATTTAATCATGTAGAAATATTTCCAGAATCAATGTGGCCAAGGCAGATAGTTGTTAACGGTAGCGTGTTGATGGAGGGAAGGAAGATGTCAAAATCGTTTGGCAACATAGTTCCGTTAAGAATTGCGGTTAGAGATCACAGTGCAGATGCTATCAGAGTATCGATGCTTGTTGCTGCAGAACTGTTGCAAGATGCTGATTTTACGCTAGATGCTGTTAAAGGAATAAGGGGGAGGCTAGAACGAATTTATGACTTGTGCAGAGAATTTACGAAGATGAATTCTGTGAAGTTAGAATTGGAAGACCAATGGATTCTAAGCAAGTTGCAGCATGTAGTGGAGAATACTACTAATGCGATGGACAAATTAAGGATAAGAGAAGCACTGCACAACATAATCTATTCAATGGATCAGGATACGCAGTGGTATCTAAAACGTGTAACTGCAAAGGAGAGAAGCAAAGATTCCATATCAGGTGTAGTAAGACAGGTGTTAGATATTAGGGTCAGAATGCTGGCACCTTTTGCTCCTTTCATAAGCGAAGAAATATGGGAAGCACTGGGCAATGACAGATCTATTATGCTTGCAAGTTGGCCTAAGTTTGATGAAACCAAGGTAAATTATGTTGCAGATGAATCTGAAACATTAATAGTCAATTTGCTTGCTGACGCACACAACGTAATGAAGGTTACAAAGATTAAGCCGAAGAAGGTTTTCATCTACACAGCAACAAGCTGGAAGTGGAATGTATACATGAAGGTGCTGAGCATGGTTATGCAAGGCAAAATCAACTTTGGTGAAATCATGAAAATACTCGTTAGCGATAGAAGTACAAGTAAAGTGAAAGAAACTCCAGAAATAGTCAGGCATATGATAGGCGACATTTTATCTGATCCTTTGAATTCAAGACAGAGAAAGGCAGAACTAGACTTCATTGATGAAGCGCTAATTTTTGAAGATGCAAGAAGCTATCTAGGCAAGGAACTCGCTGCCAATATTGCAATTTATCGTGAGGATGATTTAGGTAAGTTGGATCCAAAGAACAAAGCCAAAGTAGCAAGACCTTACAAACCAGCACTGTACATGGAATAGTAAAAAGCAAATTAATCCAACTTCAACACAGGAGATTTGGTATGGAAGTTAAGATGTCTGATATGTTCAAGATAACTGACGTCTAGAGCGAAGATCAACTATACTTATGAAGCCGTAACCTTCTCTTGTAGTTCTGTTTACATCCATATTGTATTCAAAGATTCTTTTCGAATATTCTTCTAGCACTTCTACCATATCATCCAATGATTTTGATTTGTAAAATCCTGGACAGCGGCCATCAAACTGTAAGGTTGCATTTAACTGTGGTTTTCCGTTGTTAATTGTAGTCCAAGATGTGAAAGGATAGAGCTGGCAACATCCTGGTCTTTGCGGATGTAACTTGCAGTAACCTTCACCATCCAAAAACCTGCACTGTAGTGGCTTTCCGTCTTGTTCATCCTTCTCATCTTCCTTTCTCTTCAACGAAATCATGGAGAAGGTGGTACTGACCGGAACGAAAGGCTCTGATTCAGTCCAAGTTGCAATTCTAGTCTCTTTATTGATAAAGTCAGACTTTTCATAGCCAAGTTTTTCTGAAATAGATTTAATATCGTTTGTTGTTAATGGCAACCTGCCCTGCTTTTCGCAACAATTATGACAGTCAGGCCACAAACAATTCCAGAGCACGTATGAGTTATCGTTTGTAAGTGTGGGTATGTGAAATATTACGCCATTAACATCAACTGCAGTATCTTTAACATCTATTCTCTTACCTAGTGTAAGTTCGTAAATTGTTGGATCTATCTTCCACTTTTTGGACAACTCGTCAAGTGCCGATTTTAGATAATTTTCATCCATTAATTTTATATTATATTATTACCTGTTTAAATCTTACCTATGCTAAGAACTAAGGGCAAGTATGCCGCTTCAACTGAAAATAGGAGGCTGGTATGGGAAAACATAATCTGGCCGTTGATATTGGAGAACAACAGGCCATACTTTTCTATTGAAGAATATCATGTAGTCCGTGATAATTTTTGCAACAGTTCTGAAATCAACCAGTCAAAAGTGGCAGGTGGTTTCGTTTCCCTTATCGTTAAAGGCTTGCTTATCAAAGACAAAAATAAAGAAGTTTACTCAGTACATTACAGGATCATACCATACATGAGGAAAAAGATCAAGCTAGAATATGGTCAGGCAGTTAGGGAAACAATCACAAAATAGATATCAACAGATTTTGATTAGTGAACATCTTTTCTGACAAGTAAAAGAACAAATACTCAGCAATATTTCAGTCTATCAGCCCGGGAAGCCCGGTCGAGGCAACCCACCGCCGAATCTAGTGGTCAATCTTCTAAGGGCTAGGGATTCCAGGCTCTGGATCCCAGGAGAAGATACCTGGAGACGGCAGTTCGAATCTGCCCCGGGCTACCACTATTTCTCAAATCCTTTCTTGTAAATTTTGAACCTTATCATTGATGTCTTGTAACCAGATGTACGGAATTCTGTATTCATTGTAAAGTTCAAGGATTCTATTATAGTGGGTTAAAGAGTTTTTGTAATCCTTTTTCTTTTCTGCGTTTTGTGCATCGTTAAGTAGCAAATACAACTTTGCAAAATTAGGAGTTGAAAATCCTAACACAATCTGTACTGCCTGTTTCATATCCTTCTGTGATGCTTTGCCTGCAAGTTTGCTAATTATATAATCAAACTTATCAGCACGCTCTGGACTATTCTTGCTGACAGCCTCCTTCAATAAAGTAAGCAAATGAAGAATATCTTCGGCTTCGCCTTGAGGGCAGATTGGATTCCTGCAGAAATCGGGCTTGTTTTCAGAATTATCAATTCTAGAAATCAATTCAATTAAGAATGCAGTATCATTAAACAACAATTCATCTGACAATTTTTCAGGAGAATCCCCTTTACCATGATAATCTTGATGGATTCCATTGGTGATAAAGAGACTCGGAATCTTCTTATCCACGAATGGTAAATAATTGCCCTTTATTCCAGTTAGCATATTAATGCTAAAAATTATCTTTCGAAGATTTGTTGGACAGTCATCAATTATACTCTGAAGAAACACTGAACGTTCTGTTCCAAGAATGAACATCAAATTATTTGAAAGGGCGTTTCTTCCTAGAGTGTCCAAGGTTAACATAGCGGCTATATTCTTCAGGTCAAATACAGGGTTCTGAACGTAGTACGTTGCTCCCTGCATGAGTTGTTTTTTGCCATCAATATTGAGAATTTGTTCTTCCCCATCAAAACAGGTGAATAACAAACTTCGTTGAATTTTCTCTTTACTTGTGGCAAAAAGTCTGGCAAGTTCCAATAAAATTGCTACTCCTGCTGCATTATCACTTGCGCCAACAAAACCAGGTCCCATATGGTCGTGATGAGCATCTATAACTAAGCACTCCGTCGAAAGTTCTGGATTATTGCCGTTTAAAACGCCAATTACATTCTGTCCTCCGAAAGGAAGCTTCTGCAGATAATCAGCGCATTGTTTGGGAGCAACAAGCCCATATTCTTTAAAGTGTTTTTGTATGTATTGCGCTGCCAGCATATCTTCTTCGCTTGCAAATTCTCTACCTTTTAGTTCTCCCGATGCCAAATAACTAATATGCTTTCTAAGATTATCTTTAGATATTTCCATCTTACAAAACAAAAGCTGAAGGTTTGTATTAATCTATCAGGAATATCGCAGAAACGCTTGTGCTCACTTGCTCTCACGTTGTCGCAATCGTTAACTGTGCAAATGCTGGCCGTCCGAATCCGAAATGGTAATCTAAATCCTGCTAACGTGACGCCAGTGCAATGCGTTCTTGCTCGTTCTTCTTTTTGATCGCAAAGCTGTTCATGTCCTTTTGTGCAGCAAGTATTATTTCATCAGCAAGGGCCTCCTCAACAGTCTTGGGATTGGAGAATGCCGATTCCTTTGCACCCTCCGTTATAAATCTCAGTGCCAAATCGATCCTCCTTAGTGGAGACACATCGACAGAAACGTGGTAAACAACACCACCATAAACTATTCTGGTAGTGTCTTCATTCGGTGCTGCGTTTTCAAGCGCCTTGATCAGAACTGAAACTGGATTTTCTCCTGCTTTGAGGTGTATTATCTCGAGTGCTGTCTTTACAATATTAATTGACCGTGCCTTCTTGCCACCCATCCTTCCAGTATTCTTGGCATACTTTTTGCCAAAGTGCATGAGCTTGCTTGCCAATCGCTCAACTACATTTACATTCGCCTTCCTGAAGCGTTTGTGTTCATGCCTTCCAAAAGATGTTGGTATTATGCACATGTTTAGCGAAAGGACTTTCTGCATACCAGGATCATGGATCTTCGGTTCCGTAAGATCCCACTTTCTGAACAGCAAAAGGTTTGGTGCAGACTTACTCATGATCATCGCCTTGGCTTTTCTTTCTTACCCAAAACAAGTTCCTTCAAAGACACACCATTCACTTTAAAAATCTGCCATCGAACCCCCGGTATGTCGCCCATCGCGCCTCCCATTGAACCACCAATACCCTCAACCATTACTTCATCATGTTCATCAACATAGTTCAATGCACCATCTCTAGGCAAGAATGCTGTAACAGTCTTTCCATTCTTAATAAGCTGCACCCTAACACACTTTCTAACTGCGGAATTCGGCTGCTTTGATTCAACACCTACCTTTTCCAGAACTATACCTTTTGCCTGGGGAGAGCCCTCCAATGGATTTGCTTTCTTGTCAAGCATGAGCATCTTTCTGTTGTAATACTTGTTTGACCATTGAAGCCTACCTCTCTTTTGCTTAAGCACGCGCCCAGCAAACAGTCCCAGAGGAGACTTCTTTGCCAAATTGTCACCTTGGTACCTGTTCTGGGCTAACGATTAGCACGTTGGATATTTGGAAGTACCGCTTGGCAAGAAGCCTTGCCCTCTCTGCGTTCCTTCCTTCTCTCCCAACAACAACACCTTTCTTCTTTGGATCGACTACAGCAACAGCAACCTTGGTGCCGTCATCCTTATCATTTATATTAATATCAAGAACCAAATTTGAACTTAACATATTTCTGATAAATTCAGTAGCATCATCGGAATATTCAACAAGTTCGATCTTTTTATCTACAACACCTTGCAAAGTCTTTATAGTCGCGCCGTTCTTCCCAATTGCAAGACCCATATCGCCCTTATTAACCACGAATATCACCCTATCCATTTTTTCATCAATTATGCAATCTCTAGCAGTTGCACCTGTCACACTCTGGAAGAGTGATATTAATTGCAGCTCTTCTGATGTCAATTTGATTTCAGTCATTCCAGTTCTCAGCTACGAATACACGCATATCGATAAAGCCTCATTTAAATCTTGATATTACTTTCATCAACAAAGTGATTAATTTTGTAATACCATTATTATCGATAGTACAATTGCTGCTATTATAAGAGGAATTACTGTTAGCAAATCTGGGGAAGCCCAAGAAAATACAAATGGAAATTTGTATGTGAACCTCTGTTTCGGTAATTGTTCAACATTAGTAGGCAAAATAAGTGATAACAACATCATCACCGAGATACGAACTATAATTCCCCCCACATTATTGGAACTGGTCTCCACAATATTATTTTACTAGAACCCCCCTTTTGGTATTTCCGATGTTATTGGACCATTCCTTTGGGACCACAACTGGATTGGTGAATGAAGTTGTCAGCAACGAACAGACGTTGCTGCTCTATCACTATTAATTAATTTGTTGCTTCCTTATCAATTTCTTCCAATAAGGCAGATATATCTGAATCACTTGCACCATCAATAGAAATTACGGAGATCCTAAATGGTTTGCTGCAAAGTCTTCCCAGCGCCATCGACGTATCGTTAAAATTGTATACTGGCACCTTTGATGATCTTGCGGAGTCTTCGATTTCTTTCTTTACATTTCCTGAAAGGGAGCTCGTGCAAACAATCAGCTTTGAGCCATTTACTGAATTTAATACGTCCTTGCTTCCGATCTTGCATTTTTCACTAGAAATTGCATCCTTTATAACTTTTTCAAGAATCTTGTTCATTTGGCTCTACCTTCATGTATAAACTGCTTTTTTCGTTGACCTACTAGCAATTTCAAGGGCATAAAGATCAACGTTTTATCCCCTGTCATCCTAACTGGCAAGGTTTACCATATAAGTGTTACAAACTAAATCAAGCAATTCGGAAAAATTGGCTTAGAATTGAATTTACCTGTTATAGGATTTACTGTAGCAATGCTTAAGGAGAACAAAAGGCAAGAATGGTTAAAGATGGCAAGCAAGATAGGCGGTAGCTCAACATCGGTATGTACTAACTGTAAGAGTTCAATTATGATCAGATGGGAGCCTACCTATAACGGCTATAGAGGTTACTGTCCTAGATGCAATTCTGACTGGCCTGAATCGTAGAAAGCATCTGTTAGCCTTACCCATTTGCAACCTATATTATGTCTCATAAACCATCTAATCGATCTTCCCTACTTACCAATAGTTCACTTGCTTACTATACCATCCTCGAGTTAAATAGTGACATTTGTACAGCTAGTAGCGTAAAGTAAGGAGACATCACTTCAATTCATACCTAAAATTACCAGAAAATTAGAGCTATGGAATCTATGATCATTTGGAACATATTTGAAACATCCGTTCCTTCCGTTTCGCAGAATTCCTTTTGGCATCAATGTTTGTATATATATCTCATGGATGCGCGGAAGCAGATAGCATATGGGGTACTTAAACTGGTTATTGAAACTGTTGTGGCGATGGCTCTGCAGAGGGCAAACAAGATCCCTCTAGCCGTTCATGGCATCATAAAAAATGGAAACGGAAATGGAAAAACGTACATCTGCCCTTATGGTGATAACCACAGATTCAGTCATGAAGATGACATGATCCTCCACGTAACAAGCATTCATGCGCATAGTGAAATCGCTAAAAGTCTTAGGGCGAGGGTGATAATTAATTGAGCGAATCTGAGCTTTTGAATCTTAATCCATCTTACAGTGATGACATATGAAGCAGAAGTTGGAGGGATACTAAATGGGGATGGATCTTTTCCTATTGGTTATGATACCATTTTGGACTTCAATGGTCTTCATAAATGGCAAGTTAATCCTTGAGTTGAATAGAGAGTGGGACAAAGAGGACATAAGAAAGGAGGAGATAGTATGACATGCAAAGGCTTGTGTGAACTGATTAATTTCCCATTGGAGAGATCGCGTGGCGGCGGTAAACTACTCTATGTTATGGGTTACAAGCGATGTAGAACATGCGATTACTTTACGAGAACTAAAAGTCTTAGGTGTCCATGCTGTGGTATGAGATTCAGAACAAAGCCTGTTTCTATAGGCGATCGTCGTAAATATCTGTTGTTGGAGAATGGGAGGCGCTCATATGACCATAGTAGTTTCTAGATATTGGATCGTTACAATTGTAGTTGCTTCATTCGCGATTGGTATAACATTAGGCCAAGTTGTGATATTATCTAAAGCTCCTCTGAATGGCGATCTTACTACAATAAATGAAAGGGTAGATGAACTTTCTAGCCAAATAGAAGCTATCAACTATGTAGGCACAATACAAGGATTCAATAGCACCGACATAACAAGTCTCAAGAAAGATATCGATATGATGAATGCAAAGCTCGATAAAAATATCAAACTGATAAATACCAAGCTTGATAGGCTAAAAGACTCGGCTAATGATATAAACAATCTTGAAGATCAGATACAGAAATTACAGGCAGAACTAAGCAAAGATAGCCCAAACACAGCTTCAGCAAAGACACTTACAGCGGATCTTGATAAGTTTGAATATAGAGCAGGAGAATCCTTGACGGTACATGGTGTTGGATTACCGGATACGTCAGTAAAGATTTCGTTAATGGATGCAGACAGACTTGTTCTTAGTGAAGGATCGACCATGTCTGACGCTGCTGGAAATTTCATAGTTACAATACAGCTTCCGAAAAGCCTGTCATCTGGAACGTACAAACTTGACATGAGTCAGGAGCAAGATCTAGTACAAAGAGAGTTTAGCATAATAGAGGGTATCCCAGCTGCTCAAGGTTTGGCTCTCTCAGTTGACAGATCACAGTATGAGAGGGGAGATAGAGTGTCGATAAGCGGTAGAATAGATCCCAATGTGGTTGTGGATTTGGATATATTCGATGACCGTGATACTCAGATAGCAAGAACTTCAGTAATATCAGATTCTTCGGGCAATTTCAAGTATTCATATACCATCAATTCTGATGATAGATTAGGAACTTATACCATCAAGGCTACCTATACAGATAAGCAAGCAACCATCAGGTTTGATGTAGTAACTTCTGTGGCTAATTCTCCTTTGGAACTAAGGGTAGCGACAGATAAGCCTGAGTATGAAAGGGGTGAATTCGTAATTATAACAGGCAAAGCAGCAGCAAATAGCAAAGTTACAATACTAGTTAAACCACCATCAGGAGATGTCTTCTTGCTAGTAGTAAACTCGGATGATGACGGTAACTATAGAACCATATTTGCAGTGAAGGCAGACGCGAATAAGGGAACATGGGATGTAACTGTAAAGCAGGACACAAAATCTGCGATGACAACAATTAGTGTGATTTGACCAACTATTACAACTCATAAAATGTAGGGTACCAAAAAGAATGTTTTGCTTTGTAGTAAAAATTCTAAAAATCTAACTAAGGTCAACTTTCTCCGTCAACCTTCATATATAGATTGACTATCCCAGTACCAACAGGAATAGTTGAACCAACGATAACATTTTCAGTAACACCTCTTAAAGCTTCCACCTCTCCCTTAAGTGCCGCCTGCGCAATGGTCGGAACCGTAATTTCAAACGCAGCCCGTGCAAGAACACTGGTCTTTGTGCCAGCAATGCCGTGTCTTCCTATCTGTTGCAAATAGCCTTTTGATGTCATAAGATCTGCCACAAGCATTATGTGCCTCATGTCAACCTCTAGACCTTGCTCTTCTAGAGTGTTTGTGATCTCCTTTATCAATGCGGTTCTTGCAGCTTCTATACCAAGTGCAACGTTAATCTCATAAACATTGTTTGTCGTGGTTCTACCTGGATCTACTCCCTCAACGGCAAGCACTTTTTGTATGTTCGAACCAGCTGTCTGTATCATCCATTCCTCTCCTTGCTTAACAACTGTAACTCGCTCTATGTCCGGAACACCTTTGATTCTGGCATTGAGTATCTTGCCTCTTAATATCATTAGGGTTTGTGCGTCCGTTGCGCTAGGACTCTTTATAATCAACGTTGTACCCCTGACAGTTAAATCAAGCTTCTTCTTAGAGGTCTTCAGCATACTCCGTATCAACTCCATATCGCACCCTCGTTCTTCCATCTTTTCCTTGCTAAAAATGAACTTCAGCATGCTGCTATAATCAGTCTCTACTCTTTCAACAAGGTCGTTTATCTTTGTGAAGAGAATCTCTCTAGCAATTTCTAACGTCTTCTCCTTTGAAGCACTAGACTTTACATCAAGGTAGATATCCATTGTTGGGGTAACTGGTTTCTTCCTTGCGTCTACCAGTTCAATCAACCTTGGCAGACCTAGCGTAACATTGCGCTCCTTTACTCCAGCAAAGTGAAACGTTCTTAGTGTCATCTGCGTACCAGGTTCACCAATCGATTGTGCAGTGACAACGCCAATTGCCTCACCTGGCTCTGCACTGGCTCTGTCAACAAGTTCAACGGTGTGCTTACAAACCTTTTCAACCCCCTTCTTGCTTAACTTGTTCTTCTTTAGCTCAGTATGCAGGCTTTCAGATATCTTTGGATTGACCACTCTGGCATATTTGCTAATGATTGCGTTGATTTCAGCATCAGTTGCTTTCTTGCCTTCATCAACAACCGATTCAGATTCAGTCAATCTTTCTATGTTAACTGCACTACCATGATCGCTCTTTGCAGGGTCGACACCATCCTCACCGTAAAGGAACTGTATTATATTGCCGCCTGGATCTCTGACAGTCTGATCATATTCGATCTTAAGGTGTTCAAGTGCATTGATCAACCTTCTCTGCATGTAACCGCTCTGCTGCGTTCTAACTGCGGTATCAACAAGACCTTCCCTTCCACCCATCGCGTGGAAGAAGAATTCTAGTGGATTAAGACCGTCTCTATAGTTTGATTTTATAAAACCCTTTGCATCGGGATTGATTTCATTTGGCATATAATGCGACAGTGCTCTGTTGTGGTACCCGTTCTCAATTCTTTTACCCCTGATTGACTGTTGACCCAATGCTGCAGTCATTTGCCCAATATTAAGAGTAGATCCTCTTGCACCTGTTGATGCCATTATCACACCAGAATTGTCATCTGGAAAAGCCTTATCAGCTGCCCTTCCTGCGCGGTCCCTTGCTCTTGCAAGTTCGGTAACTATCTGAAGTTCCAAAGCCTCTTCAGGGGACAAACCTCTTGTCAATGCCAGTTTACCTTCCTTATATTGCTTGATAAGATCATATACTTTGTCGTACGCAGTTTGAATTATGTCGTTGGTTTCCTTCCTTGCGGTGTCAGACAAAACAAGATCGTCAAAACCATAGGTAAAACCATGTTGCGTTATGAATGTCTTCAACACGATCAGAATTGAATTCAGGAACTTTCGGGCAGCGCTCGTTCCATAATCCTTCGCAACCCTATGCAGAACACTGTCGGGTTCTTCTGCCCCTATTGAAGCCTTGTCTATTACACCGCTCATAAGTTTTCCATTCTTTATTATAACGTCCTTACGCTCTCCCGTCTTAGCGCTCTTCAGCCACTTTGATGTGATAATGTAGTTGAAGTCCTTGGGAAAGAAAAGCGAAAAAAGTTGCTTGCCAGAGTAATACTTCACTCCCTCTATACTCTTCTCTGGTTTTGGCAGTGGGCCGTTGTAGCCACCAATCAGTGCTAGGTTGGCAAACTCTTCTTTAGTAATATAGGTATCGTCCTTCGTAAGCAGATAGGCCGCAGTAATGAAGTCCCTTATACCTCCAATTATAGGACCGCCGTATCTTGGGGATAGGAGTTGATCATGAACCTGCATTAGCAGCATTGCCTCTGCTCTGGCTTCATCGCCTTGTGGCACATGAAGATTCATCTCATCACCATCAAAGTCCGCATTGTATGGTGGGCAAACCGCAGGATGCAATCTAAAAGTTCTGTAGGGTAAGACCCTAACAAAGTGAGCCATTATAGACATTCTATGCAATGATGGTTGCCTGTTGAACATCACAATATCACCATCTGATAGATGTCGTTCAACCAAGTATCCAGGCGCAAGTGAATCGGCAACTGTCTGTCTCTCCGTAACATAGTCAAGTCTTATCTTTACGCCGTCTGGCCTGACGATGTAATTCGCACCAGGATAGTTGTTTGGTCCATTCAATATCAACTGCTTTAATCTAGGAATATTCCATTCAGAAACCCTTTCCGGTATGGTTAACTTTTTTGCAACATCGCTTGGAACCCCAACTTCTGATATGTCTAGGTTGGGATCCGGAGAGATTACAGTTCTGCTGGAGAAGTCAACTCTCTTGCCAGATAAACTGCCCCTGAACCTTCCTTCCTTACCCTTCAATCTCTGTGTTAAAGTCTTAAGTGGTCTGCCTGATCTATGGTGAGCCTGCGGAATTCCAGAGACCTCATTATCGAAGTAAGTTGTAACATGATACTGCAAGAGATCAACCAAATCTTGCACGATCAGTGGTGGTGTTCCAGCTTCCTTGCTCTCCCTAAGTCGTTGATTAACCCTGATGATATCGACGAGTTTGTGCGTAAGATCATCTTCGGATCTTATACCAGTCTCTAGGATTATTGATGGTCTAACTGTAACAGGAGGAACTGGCAGAACCTGCAAGATGAACCACTCCGGTCTTGCAGTCTTTGGATCGAATCCAAGTAGTATTAAATCATCATCAGGCATATGTGTAAGTCTTTCCCTTATAGTAATTGGAAGCAACCTGTTTTCGCCAGTATCTGTCTTCTCTATGAACATTGTTGGTTTTGTAAATATAATGTCGTACTGTGTCTTTCCGCAGTGAGGACATGTCTTGATCTTCTTTCCTTTATCAATGATCTCTTCTCTGATATTTTCAACTTCAATAACTGCGTAAGCTTGCTTGTTGGTTAGCTTTGCTCTGTATGTACTAAGTTCTTCTTGCGGTAGATTGATTCTGTTGCATGACCTGCATGTGACCAAAAGTACTTTGTGTATTTGATCAACAAACGCAATGTGTAGAACTGGCTCAGCAAGTTCGATGTGTCCAAAGTGTCCTGGACATTTTGCAGATGTGTTTCCGCAGGTAGCACACTTTTGCCCGGGTTCCAGAGTGCCCAAACGGTTGTCCATTAAACCACCCTGAACCGCCATCCCGTCCTCATCATAGGTCTCTGGTGCGGTTATCTCCGCTACAGAATACTTCCTAACCTCGCTCGGGGACCAGGCGGAGAACTTTATACCACCTATTATCTTGACGGACTCTTCCACCATTTTCTACACCTTATCCTTTACAAGCAACCTAGGAGCAACATTGAGGCTCATCATCTCCTGCAGTAGTAGCTTGAACGCATACGCGATTATAACTGAAGAGACCTTTGCTTTGTCACCACAGACCTTGCAGACGTACCTTCTCTGCTTTATATCATAGAATGCTAGCAAGCCGCATCTTTCGCAAATGTAAATTTCTGCCTTGTCGGACTCCTCAAGCAATCTGTCCTTTAGCATCATCGATGCGCCATACGCAATCAAGCAGTCACGTTCCATCTCTCCAAACCTTAAACCACCACCTCTAGCTCTTCCTTCTGTTGGCTGCTTGGTCAGCATCTGCACCTGTCCCCTCGCCCTTGAATGTATCTTGTCAGCAACCATGTGATGCAGCTTCTGATAGTAAACTACTCCAATGAAGATATCAGCAGGAAACTTTCTACCTGTCCTTCCATCGTACATAGTTTCCTTCCCGCTATACTTGAAACCATACTGTTGTAAGGCTCCCTTTACATCGTCCAATTTATCACCGACAAATGCAGACCCATCAACAAGCCGCCCTCTTACCGCTGCAGCCTTTCCTGTAAGCGACTCCATGAACTGACCTACAGTCATTCTTGATGGGAATGCATGCGGATTTATGATAACATCAGGAACAACGCCCTCTTCGGTATAAGGCATATCCTCATGGTTCACAAGCATTCCAATCACTCCCTTCTGTCCGTGCCGTGATGCAAACTTGTCGCCAATTTCGGGAATGCGCATATCTCTAACCCTAACCTTGAACATCTTTCCTCCTTCCACTGACTGCGTCATAACAACCGTATCAACAACACCAGCTTCTGAAGGCCTTACACCAACGCTTGTATCTCTTCTGTAGGGGCCCTTGACCTCAAATTCTTTATACTCCTCCATAAACCGTGGAGGACTTGTTCTTCCGATCAGTATATCGCCACCTGTTACCACGGATTCATACATTATAGCGCCATCGGCTTCAAGCAACCGGTAAGCCTTTTCGCCACGATAGCCCCTTATGTTTGCCTCGCTTGCCGGAATCTCAAAGTTATCCTTCATTCCTCCAGGATACTGCTTGGCTTCAGCTTCATACACTCTGTAGAAGAACGTTCTTCCCAAACCTCTATCAATAGATGATTTGTTAATCACTATTGCATCTTCGATATTGTAACCCTCGAATGGCAAAACAGCTACTATGCAGTTCTGCCCAGTCGGTCTTTCCTCCAGATCAAGTAAGAGTATCGCTCTCGTGTTGACAACAGGCACCTGTGGGTAGAGCATGAAGTGTTGTCTGACGTAGGTGCTGAAGTTCATTACTGGAGTCGAAAAGCCCAGCGACTGCTTTGCCATTGCAGATTCATACGTATTTCTAGGTGATTGATTGTGCTCTGGGTAAGGAATTATCGAAGCTGCAACTCCAAGTATTGCGGATGGAAATATCTCCACATGTGTATGCTTCTTGGTTACAGCTGAACAATCAAGTGCAACATAGCAGTTCTCCTCTTCGTTTGCATCGATGAGATCGATTATGCCCATAGACAGAAGATCATGCCACGACAGGAACTTCTTTGTGATCTTTTCTATGATTTCATCATTAACCAATGGTTTGCCCTCCTTGACTACTATGAGAGGTCTCAGCACCCTTCCCGCATTACAGCTGATGTATATCCTACTCGTTGCACTGGTAATCTTTGGCGTATAGGAGTAAACACTAATATGTGGATGCAGTTTCCCTGATCTTCTAAGCGACCTTAGAGTTTCTGCAAGTTCATCTCCATCTTCAGTATAACCAACGAGTCTTCCATCAACAAAGACTCTAGCCCCATTTTCCTTCAATGGATCTTTAGCTTCCATAACATGCATTACTCCCAACTCGTACAACTTTTCGATTACTTGCGCTGTCGGAACGCTAACAGAAATCACTGCAGATAACGCTAGGTTCTTTACAAGCCCGCAGTTGGAACCTTCTGGGGTTTCGTTTGGACAGATCCTGCCAAAATGTGTTGGATGCAGGTCTCTTGCTTCGAAGTTTGGCTGGCTTCTGCTAAGCGGTGATTGAATTCTCCTTAGATGGCTTATTGTTGATAGATAGTTTGTTCTATCAAG
The DNA here is from genome assembly GCA_046759465.1 of Nitrososphaerales archaeon. GTDB lineage: Archaea > Thermoproteota > Nitrososphaeria > Nitrososphaerales > UBA213 > JBHICH01. Next base: position 48,145 of record JBHICH010000003.1, on the reverse strand, counting down.
CAATTGGGTAACACCAACCCTGCCCCTGCCCCAGTTTCCAGTTGCAATAGCATTGTTCAACTTGTCAGTTATAATACCCGGCCTAACAGCAGCGGCGACCGCGTTTATTCCACGCTTCTGCCCAGAGCGCTCCAACTGATACTTCATATCTCTGTTCAAGTTTCTAAATGCGGTTCTGAACAGATCAGCAAGCATCTGCCCAGCAAATCTTATCACCTTGTTGCCATAGTGATCCTTGTTATCTGGATCGACCCAGCCCAATTTCAGTTCGACCAGCTTGCAGGCGGCTTCACCTAGGAATAAAGCCTTTTCCTGCCTGTTCTCTTGGCTCTTGCCCAAATGCGGTAACAAGCCCCAGTCAAGTAATGTTTCTGCCCTCTTGATCTGAAACTCTTCCAGCATACCAGGAGCAATTCTTTTACTTATATAGATCACAGATTCCTTGCTTGTTGTCACTTCGCTAGGCTTTTCAAACGACGGCTCCAATTCGTCTTGAATCGTTGGTTTTAGCGATACGGCATCTGCAATTTCCTTGTCTGACTCCAGTCCCAGTGCACGCATGAGTATTACTAATGGTATGTCGACTGGAGAACCTGGTATCTTTGCCGTTATAGAACCGTCCTGCTTCATAACAAGTTCGAGCTTTGCCCTGTAGCCGACAATTGATGAATAAACCTTTGCCTTGTAGACCCAATTGCTGCTGGTCTCTTCATAATCAACAATTATCTTGTTGTAAGACAGATCTTCAAGCCCAACTATTACACGCTCTGAACCATTAATTACAAAGTAGCCGCCAGGGTCCCTTGGGTCCTCACCATTATCGACCAACCTATTTTCTGGCATGTTGTGCAGAATACATGCATTTGATTTTACCATAATAGGCATATCGCCAATATGTATGAACTTTGATTCTAGTATCTTGCCATCTTCCACAACACTGCACTCCAGCATTATAGGTGAACCATATGTTAGATTGCGTAGCCTAGCTTCCATTGGAGCTACATGTGTTATAGAACCATCGAGTTCCATTATCCTTGGATGCTGCAACTTTAACTTTCCAAGTTTGATCTTGTACGGATATTCAGCAGTTTCTATCTCAACTTCACTGACTTCATCAATTATACTCTGAAAACCGCGTTCAATGAATTCATTATAAGAATTAAGGTGCTGCCTTGCAACTCCTTCCCTGCGCAGAGTATCGGAGGTTATTGGCCACATATCGAGGCCGTTCTTCGCCATTCTATCCCTCCACTACGTATCTATAATAGATACTTTCACCGGCAGTTGGACTCTTTCTTGTTATCTTGATTATATCACCAGGTTTTGCTCCCAGCTCCCTAATTGCAGGATCGTTCAAGAAGATGTAAGGAAGCTGCGCATATTTTGTATTATACCTTATCAAAATTTCATCTGTTTCCTTCTTCGGCAATATTTCATGCTTCGGCACATATACATGTTTAAGTACATCGAAATTCTCCTTGTTTTTCTGATCCAACACAACTAAAAACCTCCTAATAATAGCATGTGCTGACAAATAATTTGTGATTCAAACCCAAACTTATAATGAAGTTCCCAGTTGGTATATAAATCTTGTGGAATTCAGTCAGCGTCTCAAACGATGTTGACACAAACTTGGCATTGCAATGATAAAATTCATCAATATTCATATAATAAAAGGATATATACCAAGAGAAATATATGTCGTTGGAGCATGAGTGGTATGCTTTACGCAAAATGCTTTGTAGCAGCTGTGCTGGTCGCGTCTATAATATCAATCGTTCCAAATGTGGCATATTCTCAGGCCGCAGCATTGACAGTGAAGGTCGACAAAACAAGTTATGGTGCAGGAGAAGAGGTCATGATAAGCGGAACCGTTCCAGCAGTTCTGGAAGGTGTGCCGGTTGCAATACAGGTCTTTAACCCAAGGAATACAATGTATACAATTGATCAAGTAACACCAAATGCTGATGGAACTTATTCAACTACAGTTAAGATTGGAGGTAAGCTAGGAATAAGTGGGATATATACAGTAAAAGCAACATATTCAGGACAGAGCGTGCAGGCAACATTTGAGTTCACTGGCGGTGAAGCCGTTACTGAACCAGGTACCATAAGGGTGGAGTTTGAAGGCAATGTCTTCAATGTCAAAGCCTCCCTGTCGAATGGAAACATTCAGAGCGTTGAAGTTGATCCAGACTTTACGAGCATAATATTATTTATAAGTACAAGTGAAACTGAAGATGGCGAATTACTGATAACATTACCTAGAGACCTGATCGATTCAAGAATCAATGGTGACGACGACGATTATATACTGCTGGTTGATGGAGAAGAAGCAGACTTTGAGGAGACCGAGACAACTTCAACTTCAAGAACATTGGTGATACCAATTCCCGCTGGAGCTGAGGAGGTAGAGATAATTGGAACAGTTGTGGTTCCAGAGTTTGGTATTCTTGCTGCACTTGTGTTGGTAGTGGCGGTAGGTGCGATTATAGCGGTGAGTAGGAAGAACCAGATACTGAAGTTGCTGCCTCAGTAGGCATTAACCTCACTTTTTATTATTTGCACATTTTAGGCTCCCCATGAAATTGCACTGGGTGTACCAAACTACTTGCCTAAAATCAGATTTCACATAGACAGATACAAATGTAGATAACTGTCCCGGAATATATCAAATAGGGAAAGAAGTAAGTTGGATTATTTCAAAGGTGTCATATGGTTACTTTAGAAGGTTCTGCATTCTTACACTACTGCTGTCCAGCGCCACATTCTGAGCAGAACCTTGCTGCCTTTGCGATCTGAACACCGCAGCTGGTGCAGAACTTCACATCTGTTATCACGCTTACCTGTTCGAAGCTCCTAAGAACTTTATCCTCTCCCACCAGCTCATTTATTCCAGCTAGAACCCCTCTTATTATATCATCGTTCAGGTTGAAGATAGTCTTACTGGTTCTCCCAGTCGGATCACTGCAGCTAATCTGTACCATGAGTTCGTGCTCATGCAATCCTTTCTTCCTCTTGATAATGCTAGCTTCAGAGACCTGCTCAGCCGGGATAACTATTTCTTTTGAATCTGCCCTGAAGACGATCCTGTTCTTACCTCCCTTCTGCCTTTCGAGAAGTAGTTTTCCACCCTCTACTTGTGGGCCCCATCCTGGATATCCTTCTACATAATCACAGGCATACATTCTCGTGTCTAACTGGGTAGCTGAGGTCTTTGAAAGAGAGCTATCCTTTAGAAATCTTACCTGATCCCTTATATAATTCCACAAATTGCTTTCAAATTTCTTGGCCGTGTATAGTTTTGTTACAGTTGCTGCTATTCCCACTATTGGTATTATAAACAATGGAGCTGATGTGAGGAGATTCTTGCCCCACTCTCCTGTTCCGATCGTTACATCGAAGTTATTTGGTTCACCTTCTATGGCAATGTCTGTGCTGCGTCTTGCGCCAGCAACAGTCCTTAAAGCACCAGCTTTTCTTGCCTGAATGAAGAACCATGAAGCTGGTTCCTTGGGGTCCTTGGAGAATGCGACTTCAAACTGATTGTCCTGCAAGTATGTTTCAATCCTAGTTGCAAGTCTTTCTGGGTCCACATTCTCTCCAATAAATCTTTCAGCCTTCGCCATTTCGTACTATATTTTGAGCACCAGAATATATTGTTTGCTTGAATTAGATTGAATTAGACTGAAACTGTAATAGACTTTCTCGCGTACCTTTCGACTATATCGTCTGGTGTTTGTGCAAAGAGTTCCTTGCATATTCCCCTAAGGTACTTGAATATTGCCCATGTGCCAGCTTTTACTAGCATCGCCATGAAGACCTTCATCAGTGGACCGTATGATTTGTTTCTAACAATTATTGGAATTATATCATTGATGATCTTTAGATTGTGTTGCCAGCATCTCCAGAACAGGGTGAACTGAGCCTCGTTCAAGTTACCAAAGTGCATTGAATTCTTTTCGCTGTAGTCCTGATAGAGCAGTGGTGCAATCAACCCCTTCATCTTCCATGACATCAAATCTTCCACAAGATCAATCGTGTATTGCGTATCTTCTGGAGTTTCGTCTGGCCAGCCAACTATCAATGTCAATGCTGGGAACCAGTGGTTTTTGTTAAGGATCTTGCAGCCTTGCCTTACAACTGTCCCCCATTCGTCTGGCTGGAACGGTTTCATCTTTATACCCAAGTGCTTTTTTACCAGCTTTGGAGAAACCGTTTCAATGCCAAGATTGGTTGCTAGCCACCTGGAATTGCTCATCTGATTAATTTCTGAAATTTCTTCAAGCAAATCTGGAGCAGCCATTACGGCTGAAAGTGTCATATGCGTTGTTCCAACAAATCTTGCACCCGTAGACTTCAGGCCCCTCCATAGTTCTGTTATTGCATCCTTGTTCGGGATAAAGTCCCTGCTTGTGCATCCGTAGAGCAGCATCTCATCTGACTGTAACCATATGGAGTCGAAACCGTAGCCAAGATTAATCCTGGCTTCCCTCTGCAAACGTTCCACTGGGAAATCCTTCTTTGATCTCTTGTTGACATCACAAAAGTCACAGCCCCTTCCACACCCACGCATTGCCTCTACTAAGGAGTTAACTGTTGGACCAGTTATCTCAGGAACATTTTCTATAGTTCTAACAAACGTGTGCAACAGTTCTGGAGTGCCACCATTTTCTGCGTCCTTGAAAATATCTAATGCCAATTCGTCTGCTTCTCCAACAACAACAGTGTCTATGCCATGTATCCTCATTCTGTCGGGTTTTGCCAACTCCCAAGCACCGTTACCTCCAACAAGAACCTTGAACTTGTACTGCTTCTTTAATTGAATAATCCTAGCACACATCCTCTTGAACTTCATCGCAACGTAAGAAAGCTTTTCAGGTGACATAGTGGTTGTAACTGGAGCCATCCCCAATGGGTCCATCACATTCACACCAACAACCTTAGTGTCTTCACCAATCGCCTTATCGACCATCTCTGGATGACATACAAAGACATCTTCACGCTTGTACTCTTTTAATAAAGCACTTTCGATGCGTCTTAAACCGCATTGAGCAACTTTAGCTTCCCCAGTAATTTGATCGGTTTCAACGCTGGGACAAAAAACAGTGTCGTAGACCCACTCTGGTATCAACTCGTAAGGACCACAGGCAATGAAACCATACAGGAAGTTGCCCCTGTAATTTGTCATTAAGCTGCGGTCGGCCGTTAGAACAATACGTTTTCCAGGCATGTCCTCCCATTAGTTATATTTACTATAAAACTCTTTTTCATCCTATTGGATTTATAATAAATGTAATAGATGGTCGAGAAATAACGAAAATGCTACCTATCTTTGTTCAAGATATCAGGAAAGAGTTGCAACGCCCAATTAGTAACTCCTAATATTTGCTATATTTATATTGAATAATTAACAATTTTAGCTGTGCCGATAGACGTTGAGCCTAGACACAGTGAACCGCACATAAGCCAGAGCAGCTACATCCGCGATGTTGTTTTTGGTTTTGGTGATGGCGTAAACACATCGCTTGGAATCGTGGCTGGGGTAGGAGCGGCAGAGGTGTCTGCAGGTATAGTGATCCTTGCTGCATTAGTAGGAATGTTTACAGGGGCAAAGGCAATGGCGGTGCAGAACTACTTGGCAGTAAAGTCACAGAGAGAAGTTTTGGAATCAGAGATCAAGAGGGAACTTTATGAAATCGAGCACCTGCCGCATTTGGAACGCAAGGAGATCGAGGATATCTACAAAGCAAAAGGGTTTGAGGGAGACGAGTTGCGCATGATTGTTGATAAAATAACGGCGAACAAAGATGTTTGGTTGAAAACAATGTTGACGGAAGAATTAGGATTGAATCTAGAAATTGCTGGGAAGCCTTTAAAGAGCGCATTTATAATGTTTGGTTCGTTCTTGTTGGGAGGAATATTACCTATTATACCGTTCTTCTTCATCGCGGGATTAACTGCGCTGCTAATAGCAATTGTTGTTAGCGTGACATCATCTTTCGTCGTTGGTGCCCTAAAGTCTAGGATGGCAAAGAAGAGTTGGGTAAGAGGAGGAATAGAGATGGCAGGATTGGGCACTGGTATAGCATTGGTGGGATACGGTATCGGTGCAGAATTGGTGGATCTAGGCATAATTGGAAGCGCCGTGATAAGCGGATAGTACTGATAAAGTGTTTGAGAATATTTTGCTAGACGCTTTAATGCATCCAATCTATTTTCTCTTTCAATTTCAGCAGATTCCATTGATCCCATAAGTAGCTTTATGCTTTTGCTATAAGAGGTTTTGTCAATTGGATGTGGTGCACCTTCTTTATCGCCAGGCTCCTCAATGTTCAGGTTCGCTAATAATTGGTGTTGCAATACGTTCAATGAAGGACAACATTTCTTTACAGCTTGACATTAATACGTAAAATTCTTGTGCTAATAGAATTGAACGAAGAAACTAAGCACAAACCGTACCTGTATACAATAGTTGGTATAGGATCACTTCTAGCTTTTGCAATAATTGTGCAGATGCCTATTCCAAGTCCAAGCATTATACACGATACATCTCTGGACGTACTGCCAGTTCCAGCTGGTGCAGAAAAGTATCCAGCTGTTGAACCATTAACTTGCTCGCCAAATTTTTCACCTGTACTAGATGAAGGCTCAAAGATCAAGTTTCAGATCATGACACCACATTTTTTACCCATCGGATATTCCTTGGAGGGAGTAGATGTAGTGAGTAACAATAGTGTTGAAATGATAACTATGTATTACTGGGACAGACCATTGTGCAATGCAAGTGAACTTTCAGGAGGGCCAGCTCTGAACGGCGCCGTTGTGGTTCGCATAGCAGAGTCATTACGTGTACCTGACTCGCAAGCACAGATGATTGATGCCATCAACAAAATAGTTCCAAAGTACAGTGTGCATCAACTAACAATAAACGGGAATCCAGCAATAGGCTACGATCCTAGCGGTGGATTGTCTGCGACTGGTATCAGTGACGCTTCAGTGGGTTTATTTCCATTTCCTGCCAGAATATTTGTAGTAGTAAACAAGATGCTGTACAATATTGAAGCAAATATGCCATTAGAAGATTTAGTGAGAATAGCTGAATCAATAAAGTAACTATTTTTTGTATCTCGCGACTCTGTTTGCTATCGTAGCTGCTAGAGCACCGGCACCTATACCATTATCAATGTTCATCACAGCAAGTCCGAAGGTGCAACTCTGCAACATAGATGCAAGAGCAGCAACGCCGTCTGATCCAAAACCATAGCCTACTGAAGTTGGCACCCCTATCACTGGAACATCAACCATTGTTGCAACTACAGATGCTAACGCACCTTCCATACCAGCGACTATGATTATCGCATCAACGTCATTTTTAATAACATCTTTTAATACTGGGAATAATCTATGCATCCCTGCAATACCAACATCATAACTAGTAATTGTCCTGCATCCCATTGCCTCTACCATCAGCCTAGCTTCTTCTGCTACAGCAATATCGGAAGTGCCAGCGGTTATTATTGCAACTTTGCCTCCAGTACTATTTGTCTTGTGTTTTTCTGCTACCAAAGTTCTAGCTGTGTCACTTACGATCACCTTTACCTTTTTCTTCTTCAGGAATTTCTGTAACTGTTTTATGTGGTTGTTATTTATCTTGCTGATTATTACAGAACTCTTTCTCTTCAATGCGGCACCTGCAATCTTGGCTAAAACTGAATAAGTTTTATTTTCCCCATAAACAACCTCCGGCATTCCCTTTCGCATATCCCTGCCAATATCCAACTTTGCAAGATCTTCAACATACTCTATAGTATGCAGTGATAGCATTCTCTGTGCGTCTTCAACAGAGATCTTTCCCTTTGCCAGCTTTTCAAGTATCTCCTTCAGTTGCACACTAGCAATAATATGACAATCGGATAAAAGCCTAATTGTCAGAAGCCAAGTAATGCTTAGGTTCGATTCATATTTTTCTTCATCCGTATTCGTAAATTACGCCTTTCTCTCCTTTAGGATGCTTCCACTCTGTCTGTTTTGCGCATGTCCCACATTCAATGCAACCTTCATGTTGCAAGACCACTTGGGATTTGAATCTCTCCTTGTCGATAAGTTCCATTATGTAGCATTGTGTGGGACATAGCTGAACCATGCTCTTAATGAACTTTGCATTTGGATCTATTATCTTTATGTGAGATTCAGGATAGTCATTGATCTTTATCTTAGCAATTCTGTCTTCTACGCTAGGAAATTTGACGTCGTAATCGGATTCAACATTTCTGCCAATCTTTTGTGCAACTTCCATTGGAATCTTGACATATGCTTCATTGCTTTCAATCAGATTCAGCAACGTTCGTTGGTCTAGCATCTTAGTAATGCTCCTTGCAAAGTCCTGAACGGAAGCTTTTGATAGAAGTGTGAATCCCAATCTTAAAAACAAACTCAAAGATTCCCGTGGTATCTCCCTGCATGCATTTACAAAGATCTTCAGATATTCAAAATTGATTGTCTTTAGATCAGTGGTGTAAGGACTTTCTTTTATCAATTCTCCATAAAACCTACCTAGATACTCTTCTGAGAATGCATTCCTTTCCTTTGCTCTTGCAACTGCCTTTGCAGACCTTGCGGCATCGTCTATGCCAATATTTATGCCTTCGATTCTAGTTCCAACGAATACACCCCTGCCAGCAGCATCACCAATAAATAGCACATTCTTCTTGTATGGTTTCTCCATTAACGCACGCTTGCCATCTGGAACAAGCTTTGCAGAATATTCCAATTCCACATAATTGGTTTCGAAAGACACACCGAACTTTTCTTCCAGTTGCTTTCTTGTTTCCTGCAACTTGGTTCTTATTTCATCTTCATCCTTATAGTTCCCCTGCTCAATTGCCTTTTTTCTTGCAGTTTTAGAATAGTAGGTGTATCTTAGTTCATCCCACGATTTCAGCAACTTGCTTATGCCAAACTTTATTCTTAGTTGCTCTTCTTTCGGAAGATCTCTATCGGTCTCTTTTACGTATGGAACTTCGTCCCTGATGTAATTTCTAATTAATGGGATGCTGAGGAAACTGTCAAGCAAGTTGTATGGTTCAATTGGACTTTTTATCAGTGAGTCTAGATGATAAACAACTCCAACAGATAATGTGTCTTTATTTGTGTAAAGAAAACCCCCGCCGTTGTGGCCTCTTGAAATGTCGCCAGCAAACAAGTGAGCAATGCCTTCGCCGTCTTTCAAATCGTATCTTTCATCAATTATATCTTCAGGCAATCTTACAACAGACTTGACTCCGTGGTAGAGAGTATCTGGCTCAAACTTCTGCCTGGCACCTGTCATCAACGCAGTTTCTGAATTGACGCCATCTGCAGCTACTACAGCTCTAACTTCGATTGGCTCCAGCTCATCAGTCTCAACTATCGTTTTGCCATTTTGCCAGGCTATATTGCTTACATGGACACCAGAAACGATACCGCCGCCAAGCCCAGATGCTTCCTCTTCAGCTCGCTCTGCAAACCACCGGTTCATCTTGACCATCAGTACAGAATAAGCAAAGTTTGTCTGGTAGTTGTGTGCATCAGTCAAATCTACTGTGTAGGCCTTGTTTCCAGATACGGCATTCAAGTAATACTTCGTTATCTTCCTTTCCAATGGTGCCTGGGAAAGAAAGGACTCGCCATAAACATCCTCAACATTGTAAACCTTCGCATCACGATATCTTTTCGAGTAAAATATTCCTCCAGTTACGCTTTTAGAGCCAACCGGTTTTCCCGCCTCCAAGACAACTGCCTGCAAGCCAAGCTTTGAAAGCTCAACTAAGGCAGCTAGACCAGCAGATCCACCACCAATTATCACAACATCATACTTTTCCATTACTTATCACTCTTGAACTTCTTGATCGAGGTTATCAAATTGGGTAAAACATCCTCTAGTCTACCATGTATGAATACATCACTTTCATCCTTTATTGGAGCATTTTCATCAGGATTTATTGAAATAACGAAATCGGAATCCTTCATTCCAACTATATGTTGCACTGCACCGCTTATACCAATTGCTACGTAAAGTTGGGGCTTTATCTTCTTGCCGCTCGTGCCTACTACCCTTGCTGGTATAAAATATGTTGAGTTTATTGACTGGCTGACACTGTACGGTTGCTTAGAGAGAGGAAGCGAAATTGCAACCTCAGCATTCAGCTCTTTTGCAAACTGCTCAATGAGTTTGATGTTACTTTCTGGACTATCTTTTATTCCTCTTCCAAAAGCTATAACAGCAGTCTTGTCTTCAAGTGGTACCTCGCTCTTGATTATTTCTCTTTTCTTTATAACGAACTTGAGATCTTTGGCAGCAAAACTGGGTTCATATCCTACGATTCTACCTTTTCTATTTTCATCTCTCGCCAGTGGCTGAAACACTCCAGGAATTATACTGCAACCCTGTGGAGAATATTCACGCTGGATGTCGGAATTCATGTTGTCCAGACATAATATTTGAGTCCAAAGAAATCCACTGAAGTCAGGTCTGTACATGAAGAGTATCTTGCCATAACTCTCTGGTTTACCTTTTGTTTTATGCATATGTGTTATAGTAACATCATCAACCGCCAACTTGTTAACATCGGAGGCAAGCCCGGATTCAAGTTCGGCTAATACTGTAGAAGAAAGATGTCTTCCAATAGCATCTGCGCCGAAGAACATGTATCTTGGTTTGATGTAATCTTCCGACGTACTGGGAACTGCTGCAGAAATTATTTTTCTATCCTTAACGATAGAACTTATTATTTTTGTATCAACCATTATCTTGGGATATCTTAATTCTTGATGATCTGAGAAGATAATAGCATCTGCGCCATGATATATTGCCTCATTACAAAGAGGCTTGATATTATGGCCAAGAATGATTGCAATTACCTTTTCATTTGTAGAATATTTTTTGTTGTAACCATCCATCAGTCTTCTGGCCTCTCCGAGCATTTCAAAACTTATATTCAAGGGTTCTCCATCATCATGCTCGAAACAAACCACTAGATGCTGATACTTCTCTCGCATAGTCTATCCCCTTCTATTTGCAAGCTCAACCAGTTTCTTTCCTAGACTTGCTATTGCGTTTATATCGCTGGCACCTATGATCTGCGCCTTTCTGCTAGCCTTCGCCTTCGGGATTCTTTCAACCTTGTATACGATCGTTGGAGAACCTGGCAAACCAACATACTTGGCATCTGCTCCCAAGTCTTCCGAATTCCAGACCTTGATATAATGCTTGTAATTCTGTACTCTCTTTGCTGCTTCTTTTAGCAATCTGACATACTTTAACCTCTGCGAGACTACAGTGTATGATTCTTTGTAACTAGGATCGACCGAAATAACAGCTGGTAACGAGCAATCCACTTCTTCAAGAACGTTGTAAAGTCCCTGCAGTTCAATAAGTCGTCTAGCATGTAGTGTTTTGGCAGCTATATCGATGCTATAGCCGATCACATTGCCCAAAAAATTAAAACCTAACTTCCATGCAGTTTGTGGACCTGTTTGACCAGTCTCACCATCAACTGCTCTGTGCCCGCTTATTACAAGATCAATTGAATCCATCTTCTGAATGCCATTCTTAAGAACTTCGGCAGTCGAAAGCGTATCTGCACCTGCGAAGAGCCTGTCACTGTACAAATGTAATTCATCTGCACCGCATATTTCCATTGATTGTTTCAATGCAACTTCAGCTATAGGAGGACCCATCGAACACACTTTGATGTTGGCATCATACAGAACCTTAGAGTAAAATGCAGCTCTAGAGGCAATCGCACTATGCGCTCCAAGGATGCTCTTTGTTTGTGATCTGTTGAGCGTACCATCGCGATTATAACTAACATTACCTTCCGAAAGATCTGGCTCTAGCTTCACCATCACAGCTACATTTATTGTGTTTCTCATATTGATACACTACCGCTAGCTGAATGATCTAACTCGGACAAAAACCGCAGGCAGGAGTCTGCGATCTGAGCAATCATCGCTTGAATATCCCCACGAGAGAAACGATATAAAAGTATTTGTGGTTTCAAACTAAAGTGTCAAGCTGCCTACTGCGTTCTTTATACTTTCGACCCCTTTCGAAAACCATTCCTTTTCTTCGCTATTAAGTTCAAGTTCTATTATACGCTCAACACCATCACTGCCTATAACTGCTGGAACCCCAATACAGATATCTCTAAGACCATATTCTCCATTTAGATAAGCGGCAACAGGCAAAACCTCTTTCTTGTCTTTAACCATCGATTCAACAATTCTAGTTACACCATTTGCTGGAGCATAGATCGTTGCACCCTTAAGAGTAATAACTTCTATCGCTACCTTTCTTGTGTTTTCAACTAACTCTTTTGCCTTCTCGTTTGAGAGAAATTTTGTTAACGATTCTCCTGATACAGATGAGTATCTTATCAATGGCAACATATTCTCGCCATGCTCACCAATAACCAAAGCCTTTATCGTTCCTCTAGAGACTTTTAGAGCATCCGCAATTGAACTCTTGAACCTGGACACATCGAGCATGTTTCCCATTCCGCACACCTTGTTAGGCTTTAACTTTGTTACCTTTAATGTTAGATATGTCATGGGGTCGAGTGGATTGGTAACCGTGATTACCTTGCAATCCTTTGCATGTTGAGCTATCTTTCCTGCAACATCATTTACTATTGACGCGTTTTGGTTCAAAAGATCCATTCTAGTCATTCCAGGCTTTCTGCCAACTCCCGCAACTAAAACAACGATATCTGAACCTTGCATTTCAGAGTAATCATTGGAACCCCTCACATTAACATCGATTCCACGCTCAGAAAGAAGATGAGTTATATCCATAGCTTCTCCTTGGGGTAATCCTTGAATTATGTCAAGCAATAAGATATCATCCAACTCTTTTAATGCGATCTGCAACGCTATCGAGCTACCAACTTTGCCAGAGCCAATAATAGTTATCACGCAATGCCGTAGATAGTGCAATTACTTATAGGTTTTCATTAAATTACAATGTTGATTTAATGTACAACTGTAAAATAAATTTATATTAATAACGACAATTACACTTTGTGCATGTTAGCGGTGTTTGATTGCCAGATCGCTGGAATATCTGGCGATATGTTACTATCTTCATTGGTCGATCTTGGTGCAAACAGGATGAAGGTCATCGATGCTATCATGTCCTGCCAAAAGTTTCTTGAAGGAAGCAGGATAATCAATGCGTCTTTTGAAGAAGTTAAGAGATCAGGTTTTCGGGCAACTGTGCTCAACATTAAGTACGATGACAAAGGTCACGAACGCAAAGGTGTGGAAGTTTACGACGCCATAGCAAGGTGCTGCGATTCACTTGATTTAGAAAACAAAACAAAGTCCTTTGCACTTGCGAGCATAAAGGTGCTTATAGAAGCAGAGTCAAAGGTTCATGGGGAAGCGTACAGCATGGTGCATCTGCATGAAGCTTCTAGTATAGATACGTTGGTCGATATAGTGGGTTCAGCAGTTGCAATACAGGACCTTGGATTGTTTAGTGCTGACATCTATTCCAGCAGAGTTGCGGTTGGAGGTAGCTCGCTTACATTCTCGCATGGCACTACCACAAACCCTGGGAGTGCTATACTTGAGATATTCAAGAACAGGAACTTTACACTCATGGGAGGACCCGCTGACAGCGAGCTTACAACTCCAACTGGGGCATCTATGCTAGTTAATCTGGCAAAAGGCTCATTGGATTTTTACCCTACGCTACAACCAATCAAGGTTGGCTATGGTGCTGGAAGTAAGAACTTTGAAAACTTTCCGAATGTGTTAAAGTTGGTTCTTGGCAAGGAGGTGCAAAAGTTGGAGATGGATACAGTTCACTTGCTTGAAACAAATGTTGATGATGCAAGTGGAGAAGTAATTGGCAGTTTGATTGATAACTTGATGGAAACAGGTGCTAAGGATGTCAGCGTGATTCCGGTAATAAGTAAGAAGAGTAGGCCAGCACACATAATCAGGGTAATATGTGGTTATGAACAGTTAAACACGGTTCTAAATACATTGATACAGGAATCTGGAACTCTTGGCGTTAGAGTGCAGGAAACTTCAAGATATGTTGTGCCTAGGGTCGTGCTTTCAGTTCCAGTGAGCATCCGGGGAGAAGAGTTTGTTATTAGAGTTAAGGTTGTTAAAGAACAGGATAAAATTCTGTATGCAAAGCCTGAGTACGATGATGTAAAGAATGTTGCTGCAAAGCTTAACATTCCTTATAGAATAGCATCGTCAATGATAAATCAAGCAATACTGGAGAAACTCTCGGTGTTAAAAAAATGATGCAAGTGGACAGAAAGTTTGATGAACTGGTGTACTGGTTCGTTGATAAAGGTAAGGTTATTGTAGCACTGTCTGGTGGGGTTGATAGTGCAGTGGTTGCATATGCAGCAAAAAAGGCATTAAATGGTAATGCGATTGCAGTTACTGCAGACTACAAAACGTTCTCAGATGAGGAGCTCCAGAGTGCTAGAAAGGTAGCGGAAGAGATCGGAATAAGGCATAAAATAATTGAATACAGTGAATTGGATAATGAGGACTTCGTCAAGAATGACGAGTTTAGATGCTTTTACTGCAGAGACGAATTGGGAAAGCATCTGATTGATGTTGCCAAAAAAGAAAGAGCGAAGTTGGTTGTAGATGGAACAAATGCTGATGACTTGACTGATTTTCGTCCTGGAATAAAAGCGCTAAGCCAACATGGAGTTAAGAGCCCACTTGTTGAACTTTCTATAACAAAGGAAGAAGTTAGGCAGATAGCCAATTCGGTAAACTTATCTATATTCGATAAACCCTCTAATGCCTGTTTGGCATCAAGGATTCCACACGGCACGCAAGTCACAGCTGACAAACTGAAGAAGATAGAGCAAGCAGAAATTGTAGTAAAGAAACTCTTTGGCGTTAAGCAGGTCAGAGTAAGAGATCATGGTGAGATTGCAAGGATAGAGGTTGGAATGAATGAGCGCAAATTGTTGTTTGATCAGGAAAAGTTGGATCAGCTGGATGTTGAATTAAAGAAATTAGGTTTCAAGTTTGTTGCGATAGAAGCAAGCGGTTATAAAACTGGTAGTTTGAATGTAGTTTAAATGATCTATTTAGACAATGCAGCCTCCACACCGTTATCCGATGATGTATTGAATGAAATACTTCCCTACTTGAAGGAGTACTATGGGAATCCGTCGTCTATTCACAAACTTGGAAGACAGGCAGCTAATGCTATTGAACTTGCAAGGAAAAGAATTTCTAAACTGATAAATTCTCAAGGTGAGATTATATTTACTTCGGGAGCAACAGAAGCAAATAATCTTGCATTGAAAGGTTTTGCTTATGCAATGAGAAGTAAGGGCAATCAAATAATCACAAGTAGCATAGAACATGAAGCCGTTCTGGAGTCATGCAAGGAACTTCAAGGTGCTGGATTCGATGTAAACTATCTTCCGGTAGACAGATACGGCATGGTTGATCTAGATGCTTTAGAGCGTTCAATAAATGAAAAGACAATTCTAGTTAGCGTAATGTTTGCAAACAACGAAGTTGGAACAATACAGCCTGTAAAGGAAATTGTAAATATTGTTCACAAACATCAAGTGATATTCCATACAGATGCGGTTCAAGCTGTTGGAAAGATTCCAGTTGATGTTAAAAAACTTGGAGTAGATATGATAACACTATCTGCTCATAAAATGTATGGGCCAAAGGGTGTAGGTGCTTTATACATAAACAATGGCCTAAAAATGGAACCAATACTCCATGGAGGAGGACAGGAGAAGGAAATGAGGTCAGGAACACAGAATGTTGCAGGAATAGTTGGCATGGGCAAAGCTGCAGAAGTTGCTTTGCAGAATATCGATTATTATTCTAACAACGTCAGAAATTTAAGTGACAGATTGATTAGCGATTTGTTAAAAAATATAACACATTCAAAACTAAACGGTCATCCAACAAAAAGATTGCCTAACAACGTACACTTTACATTCTTAGGAGTTAACGGCGAGGATCTGATCATAAAACTTGATGAAAATGGAATTGCTGCCTCAACAGGCTCTGCATGTTCGGTTCAAAAGCAGAAAGCATCCTATGTGCTCAAAGCAATGGGGTTCAATCATGAAGAGATAACCGGCTCGTTGAGATTAACACTTGGGATTCAGAATACTTCTGGTGAGATTGACCAGACAGTTAGAACTCTGGGTAACGTTGTGAGTACGTTGAGAGAAGTTTCTCCCTACAAATTTAAGTATGCCCTGAATCAGTGAGTTTTAGTTACCTGCTGTAGGACATCTTTAAAGACTTCGAAGGTTTCATCATCATAAAGGCAGAAGATGACCTTCTCTAGACCAGTAGTCTCCTCAGCATAGTCTGCTACGGCATTTAACATCACATTTGCGCATCTATCTTTTGGAAATCTAAAGGCCCCAGTTGAAATGGCCGGAAAAGCGATGCTCCTGAGTTTGTATTTATCTGCAAGTTTCAGTGCACTTAAGGTTGCACTCTTCAGTTTGGCATCCTCATTGCCTTCACCCCTGACAGGACCAACCGCATGTATAACATATTTCGCTTTGAGCTTTCCAGCAGTAGTTATAACAGCATTACCAACTAGACAGAAATGCAGTTTATCTGACTCTTTCTGAATTACGTATCCGCCTTTGTTTATAATTGCCCATGCAACACCTGCTCCATGCCGCAATTTTGAATTTGCAGCGTTAACAATTGCATCAGTATGAAGTTCAGTTATGTCACCTTTAATCAATTCAACGGAAAATTTGTTTACTTTAACCATATCAGTGCTTTAGTGCAAAAGTTAATAGCATTTTCGATAAATCCAGAAACTCTTTTATAATCTCTTAGCACATTTCAAGTTATGGCCAAAAAAAGAGCTTCCAAGGTAAAAGCGAAGAAAAAGAGGAAACGAGCTGCAAGGCCAAAACCAAAACCACAGATGAAGGCACCAGAAGTTGGCAGTAAAGCGCCAGACTTTGTGCTCCCAGATCCCACATTGAATATGAGGAGTTTGCAGGATTTCAAGGGTAAGAAAGTTGTACTTGCATTCTTTCCTGCTGCAATGTCCCCAGTATGCACTAGAGAGATGTGTTCATTCAGGGACTCCTTGGATGAGATAAGTCAAGTGGATGCGCAGGTAGTCGCTGTAAGCGTTGATGGGCCTTTTGCAAATAAGCAGTTTGTAGAGATGCATGCTCTGAACTTTCCAGTGTTAAGTGACTATGCAAGAGAAGCTGTAAGAAAGTATGGTGTGGTAATGCCAGATCTGTTACACGTAAAGCAGTACAACGCGGCAAAGCGATCAGTATTCGTTATAGACCCAAATGGCAATGTAAAATACAAGTGGGTATCTGAAAATCCGCTGATAGAGCCAAACTACGAAGAGATCAAGCAGGTATTAAGAGACATCTAAACTTTTTATTCAATCACAGCAACAACATCATTTCTTGAGATGCCTAAGCCTTCCTTAACCTTGAGCTCCTTAACTGTGCCATCCTTGTGTGCTTTAATTGCCACTTGCATCTTCATTGATTCAAGAACAACCACGATATCTCCCTTCTTTATCTCATCATTTAGTTTTGCAACAACAGAAACTACCCTGCCAGGAATCGAACTTGTAAGAAATCTCTGAGCTGCACTTGATGACTGTGCTCCAGATGATTTTTGTGCTATCGAGCGCAACTCGGCAAACTTGCTTACAGTAACCGGATACCCATCGACTATTAACTTCATGTCAGTGCTGTTAACTTGCACATACTTTGCATAGTGATAAGAATTATCAAGCATGAACTGAACCTCGTTGCTGTTGCTGCAGAGAATATGTATCTTGTGCTCTTTATCGCCAATCTTGATGACCATTTCGTCACCGCTGACTCTCTTTAATATCTCTGCATTGAGAGTAATTGCTAGGTCTTCAATATTAAATTCCATAGCTGTAGCTCCTTACGAATCTTCCTGCTTCCTTCCATCCTGATTGCTTATTTGTGTTTTGTTCCGATGAGTTCCCCATTCTTATCAGAGTGGAGTGAAGCAGGGCAGCTGCAACTATGGCATCAACATTATCCTTCGCGCTTGCCTTTGCCGTGGACTCGACCTTTTCAAATATCTTGAACCTTTCAAGATAATCTGTTGAGAGATCTCCTCGAATGAATATTGGATCATTCATTATTGTTTTATACAATGGTATTGTAGTGCTTATTCCTTCAATGTAGAATTCGTCCAGTGCATTCTTCATCCTTCTCCTTGCTTCGTCGAAGTCCCTGCCCCATGCAATTAACTTGGCAACAAGTGAATCGTAATATCCAGATACCGTACAGCCCGGGTAAAGATAAGTGTCAACTCTTATTCCAGGACCATATGGTATACTGCAACGTGGAACTGGACCAGATGAAGGCGCGAAGTCATTCAACGGATCCTCGGCATTGATTCTGCACTCAATTGCACATCCGCTTAGTTTTAGATCATTTTGCTTGAAAGATATATCTTTTCCAGAAGCGATGTTTATCTGCAACTTTACGAGATCTATTCCAGTAATCAGTTCAGTTACTGGATGTTCAACTTGCAACCTAGAGTTAATTTCCATAAAGTAGAATTTTCCCTTCTCGTCGCACAAAAATTCAACCGTGCCAGCATTAAGGTAGTTTGCAGCATTGACAGCTTTAACACCAATGCTACCAATTTTATTTCTAGTTTCATTGTTAACAACCGGAGATGGTGAGATTTCAATTAATTTCTGATGCCTTCTTTGAATCGAGCACTCTCTCTCGAATAAATGCAAGGCATTTCCATATGAATCTCTAACTAACTGAAATTCGATGTGCCTTACTCTTGGCATAAATTTTTCAACGTAAAGTGCGGAACGACCGAAGGCATTTTTGGCTTCCGTCAATACCATTTCAAATTCTTGCCTAAGCTGTTTCTCATTATTTGCAACCCTTATACCCCTGCCTCCACCACCATAAGCCGACTTCAGCAAAACAGGCCAGCCAACATCTTCTGCAATGTCAAGCGCCTTCTCCACTTCCTCAAGTGTATCATCACTTCCAGGCACAACGGGTACACTAGCTTTCTTCATAACACCTTTGCACTGCATCTTGTCCCCAGTAAGTCTTAGTGTTTTACTTGTTGGACCGATGAATATTATTCCAGCATTTTCACATGCACCAGCAAATTCTGCATTTTCTGCCAGAAATCCATAACCTGGGTGTATTGCATCTGCACCTACGTTCTCTGCTGTTTCAATTATCTTGTTTATCTTAAGATAACTTTCAGCTGGACTTGGCGGACCAATATGGTAAGCTTCGTCTGCAAGTCTAACATGCATTGCCTGTGCGTCTTCATCGGAATAAACTGCAA
Organism: Nitrososphaerales archaeon; assembly: GCA_046759465.1. Taxonomy (GTDB): domain Archaea; phylum Thermoproteota; class Nitrososphaeria; order Nitrososphaerales; family UBA213; genus JBHICH01. The sequence goes on along the minus strand of JBHICH010000003.1, from coordinate 28,768 downwards.
CACTTTTGATACTTAACTCTCTGCATGCCCTAATTAGCCTTATTGCAATCTCTCCCCTATTTGCGATGAGAATCCTGTTTATCATTTTCAATCAAAGATTCATGTTTCCGTGCTTCTTTGGTGGCCTTGATTCTCTTTTGTTTGTCATTGATTCAAGTGCTCTTATCAGCATTGGTCTAGTTTCTATTGGATCAATAACAGCATCAAGTATTCCCTTTTCTGCAGCGACATAGGGATTTGCAAATTTTTCTCTATACTCTCTGATGATTCTCTCTCTCACAGTCTCCGGATCCTTCGATTCAGCAAGCTCTTTACGAAATATTATGTTAATCGCTGCATCAGGACCCAGAACTGCTATCTCAGCAGTTGGCCAAGCATAGTTGATATCTGCGCGCATGTGCTTGCTACACATAGCAATATAAGCCCCTCCATAAGCCTTGCCAATTATTACGGTTATTTTTGGTACAGTTGCCTCACTGTAAGCAAATAGTACCTTACTACCATGTCTTATTATTCCTCCTTGCTCTTGCTCTAAACCAGGGAGGTACCCAGGAGTATCTACAAAGGTTATTAGAGGAATATTAAAGCAATCACAAGTTCTTATGAACCGTGCGATCTTGTTTGATGAATCAATGTCTAATGCACCAGCAAGGTTAAGTGGTTGATTTGCGATGATACCAACCGATCTACCTTTTAATCTACTAAAACCAACAACTGCGTTTGGAGCCCATAGCTCGTGAACTTCAAATAACTCATTATTGTCCAAAATCGATGTCAATATCTTCTTGATATCGTAAGGTTCATACGGATTTTCTGGTACCACATTCACCAAACTGGTATCGGTTCGGTTTGGATCGTCGTTGGTTTCAACTATAGGTGGCTCTTCGGCATTATTTTGAGGCAGGTAGGACAAAAGTTTCTTCACAATTTCCATGCAATCATATTCATCTCTAGGTGTGAAGTGTGCTACCCCACTAAACCTTCCGTGTGTATATGGACCACCTAATTCTTCGAAAGTAACATCTTCACCCAATGCTGCCTTCACTACGTCTGGTCCAGTTACGAACATCTGGCTTATCTTATCAACCATGATAACAAAATCTGTTATTGCTGGAGAATACACAGCTCCACCAGCACATGGCCCAACGCTTATAGTGATCTGAGGTACTACTCCAGAGGCTAAGGTATTTCTATAAAATATATCACCATACGCAGCAAGGCTCAAAACTCCTTCTTGAATCCTTGCCCCTCCAGAATCAATTATTCCAATTATAGGGCATCCAACCTTCATGCCGTGATCCATTACTTTTGAAATCTTTTCCCCAGTCATTTCACCCAAGGAGCCACCAAAGACTGTAAAGTCGTAGGAAAATAGGAATACCTGCCTGCCATGGATATTACCGTATCCTGTTATAACACCATCACCATAAAACTTCTTTTGATCCATTCCAAAGTCGGTTGATCTACTTGTCACTAGCTTGTCTAGCTCAAAAAATGTGCCCACATCGAGCAATAAGGCAATTCTTTCTCTAGCGGTAAGCTTTCCCTTCGCATGCTGGGCTTTGATCTTATCTTCTCCCCCGCCATCCTCTGCACTCTTGTCTACTTGTGATAGCTTTTTGATTTTATCTTCATGCATAGTCATAGAAATAAAATCTTCCCAAGAGATATATAAATCACATGTAGTCTATCCCAAAATAATTTGTCAGCGGTGGTCCCTAGCACCTTTTACCCTTCTGAACGCACCCATACCGCTTGAATAGTTCTCGTATAGCATTGTTAGTATTCTTATCTCCTCTTCGAGTTTTTCGATCTCATATCGTTCTGCACGGGAGTTCTGCTTCAGTTCTTCAAGCTTCTTTTTCTTTTCATCAAGTAATCGCGTAACGTTGTCTTCGTATAACGTAGCCATATGCATACCTGCAATGGGATCAAATTTTAACTTTTGCTGCTGCCAGCCTTTCTTCAAAGGCATCACAGTAGTCCTTATACGCATCCTTTTTTTCAAAACAACCTTTGCATACACAATGACTGGATACAATCGTTCGGTCACAGACATCCACAAACTCGCATTCGGAACAGCCAGCACTTTTGCTACACACAAAGCAAGGAAGTTCGATGATTACATCACCCTTCAGCGCTTCCTTTAGAATTCCGGTAAGAGCCGCTAGATCAGTTTCTGGTTGTACAAGGAACATGCGTTTCTCCCTGTCATACTTTAGCTTTGCATACCTCATCAATTTTGAAAATACATCAGGACCAACTCTTGGCAGATTGAACCAGCTTCCAAGCAAGATCTTGATCATTTCTTCTTTCCCACCTTGCCCATTTCGCTCCTGATGACTTCCTCAATTAATGAATCTATGTTATTTTTCTCCAGAAATTCTTTAACATCGATCTTTGATTTGGCAAGTATTAAGAAAAGGTAGGGTAGATAGTACGTTGCAACTACGCGCTTTGATGCGTGCAAATGTTTAGCCAAGCTTGCTATGAATTGTCTGATAAGTCTGGCTTCCCTGAAGACCCTGTTCATAAGCACAAAAGGCACGTCGTACTGGTTGTATGTTAAACCTCTACTTTCCTTGAACAACTTGTACGAAAGTATTCTGTCTATGTATCGCAAAAGCCTCCACTGCCTTGTTCTGCCCATTCTTCCAACCAAAACGTCTGCGTATGCCAATACGCCTAGCATTTCAGCCATCTCGTCAACATCGACCTTGCTTGTGACTATGCTTGAAAACAGTGCTGCAAGTTTGTCAGTTCTCCTCTTTTCTGTATCGTAGCCGGCAAACCTTGGGTCGTTGTAGAAACCTTCGCTGCGAATAAGTTTGTCTAGGGCGTTCTCAAGTTCATCGGCAGAGAAGAAACCGGCAATTGCTTTGTCGATCTCAATAGAAAAGTTTACTGGCTGCTGACTTTCTGAAAATCCAGCTGTTGCAAGTGACTGCGCCTCATTGAGTAGTGTTCTAACATCTCCCAAACTAACTCCTACAAGCCTAAACTTGTCACCCATACTTAATTTGGCATTTTCGATCTTCAAAATATGATCCAAGTAAAGAATGAGTAACCTTGGAGGAATGTGCTTGAACTTGATTACAGTGACAACTCTTTTCAGTTCCTTAATGTGCTCTCCGACTTCTGCATTTGCCGCCATGATTATAGGCACTGTTGGACTTTTCAGTAATGTAAGTAATGCCGGAAATCCTCCACGATCGCCTCTACTGCTTATGCCATCAACTTCGTCAAGAAAGAGTAACACATTTTTGCCAAGAACACTTGCATTGTTAAGCAGTGGTGGTATAATAGATCGCAACTTTTCCTTCGTTCTAACATCGCTGGCATTCAGCTCAACCATATCATATCCAAACTCTTTTGCTGCTGCCTTTACAAGCGTCGTTTTTCCGATTCCAGGAGGGCCAACAAGAAGAACTGGCTTGCTACCATTCTTCCAGTTTGCAAACCATTCAAGAAAAGTTATCCTAGACTCCTCATTACCCACCATCTCCTTCACACTTTGAGGTCTGTACTTTTCTGACCACATCATATTATCAGCACCTGTTACAATCAGCTGTTACCTAATCGATCATAAAAGCATTAAAGAAATATTTGCATCAAAAACTGTTGGTTAATTCTTTACAATCGCACTTAACTTCTTCTCGAAACTATCAAAGGGATTTGCTTCGTTCAATTCATTGTACCAGAACTGAGTGTAGTGTCTGACGGTCAAAAACAACAAGTCTAGGAACGGTTTTGTTTCAAAGTCATCGGGAAGCATTTCCAAAGCAACGCTAGCATCTTCCAGATACAAATCACTCTTCCTCATTGTAAGTTCAAACGCCTTTTTGACATCATTCGTATTGATAGCATAGTAGAGAGGCCAGGAAGGAACTTTAATGAAACTGTTTTTCAAAGAATCTTCGATCTCATTACCACATCCAACAGATTCTCCAGCTCTTGCCATCCCAAGATAGAATATTTCAGCAAGTGGTTCCTTGCTCAATGCCATATTCTTTCCTGCCGTGCCCATTACTGCTCTATACTTTTTGTAGCATTCGATCATCTTTTCGTCTGTTATGGATGATGGCTCCAACTTGAGTTTGTAATCAACATACTGTCCAACTACCGCATCTTTGAAACCTTGCTCAAAGGATTTCAAAACAGCATTGCCAGCTTTGCTGATCTTCATTCGTGCAATATTCAAAATATAAGGATTCATCAGTTTGTAATCATCCAGATACTCCAAGTCTTCATCCTTGTCAAGTATCCTGTCCATAGGTTCGCTAAGGTCTATCGCAATTATATGACCGTCTATCAATTCATCCTTTAATTCGGTGGAAAGCTGCAGTTTAAGGTAAGAATTTGCACCATCAAGCAGCGCATGAAAAACAGGATAGGTCATCTTTACATAGTTTGAATTCAAGATCTGTCGAACTCTACCCGTAAGGGTCTTAAGATCTAACAGTCTTGCTTTCACATCAGTTATCTTTGAAGTTTCCAAGTAGAGTTCGTTAGCACCAACTTCTTCTATAAAAGCAGCAAGTGTTGACGCAGGGTTATCATCATTTTTAATTTGGGAATATAAATCAGTAACGAATCTTTTAAGAAATCCAGGAAACTCTGCTTCACCCTTTTCCTTGTAGTGCTGGAATTGCTTGTAGCTTTTGCTGTGAAGTACTGCCTGTTTCAGAATCTCCTTCCCAGCTTCGGTTGTCATGAGAGAGTTTTTGGAGAAAATATTTTCATCCTTGCTACTCATTACAGTCTAAGTTTGCCATACACTATTTATCTTATTTGCTAAGGCTCTAGAAACCCTTCCTCTGCTTTTAGTTCAAAAACTCAGGAGCCATCTTCCCTAGTTTAATAATTACTCACTTGCATTTTGGATATATGAATTTGGTATAATATATTATCTATACATTGCAAGGATTTTTAAGAGTGCTAGGTAAAAATACCGTATGTTTGAAAATGAATCCACATGGTTCAAAACATTAATGCAAAAGGGTGAAGAAGATTTTCATGCAAGATACGAGGATGCTGTTCTTAAAGTAAAGGAAGAACTTGGAAAAACTTACTCGATAATAATTGATGGCAAAAGAATAAATGCAGATGGTGTATTTCCTGTTCTTTCCCCAATTGATATGCGGGTCTTTGTTGCACACTTTCAAAGTGGAAAGGCTGGACACGCATTAACTGCTATTGATGCAGCAAAGAATGAGTTTAAGCATTGGAGTGGGACAGATTACAAGCAGCGTATTAAAATATTCAGGAAAGCTGCTGATATAATGAGCAACAAAAAGTATGAACTTTCTGCTCTACTCACGTTTGAAAATGGGAAGAACAGATACGAATCTGTAGGAGATGTTGACGAAGCGATAGACTTTGTAAGGTACTATGCAGAGCAGATGGAAGTGATTAATGGCTTCGTCAAGCCAACCAAAAGCGCATATCCTGATGAAAAGAGCAAGAGTGTCATGAAACCTTATGGTGTATGGGCAGTAATTGCACCATTTAACTTTCCAATGGCTCTAACGGATGGAATGTGTGCCGGCGCTATAATTACAGGCAATACGGTTGTGCTCAAACCTGCAAGTGATACGCCATTAACTGCATACAAGTTCTGTGAAATACTTGAAGAGGCTGGTCTGCCTAGTGGTGTAATAAACTTTGTAACTGGTTCAGGGAGCGTTGTTGGAAATGCTCTGATCGAAAGTGATGATGTTGACGGTATAGTATTCACAGGTTCCAGAGAAGTCGGTCTGTCTATCTATAAACAAGCAAATGCAAAGCGGCCAAAACCAGTTATAACGGAAATGGGTGGAAAGAACCCTGCTTTGGTAACTAAAAACGCAGATCTTGACAAGGCTGTTGACGGGGTAATGCGAGCAGCGTTTGGATATTCAGGGCAGAAGTGCAGTGCATGTTCAAGAGCTTTTGTGCATGAAAATTTGCGAAACGAGTTTCTTGATCGGTTGGTCAAACGAACTAAGGAGCTTGTTGTTGGAAATCCGTTGAACAAGGATACATACATTGGTCCAGTCATAAACGAAAGCGCTTACGAAAAATACAAGAAGCATATTGAAGTGGCAAGAAAGGATGGCAAGATACTTGTTGGTGGGAATGTTGTTACCGATGGAGAATTAAAACATGGATACTATGTTCGACCAACAATTGTTGATAAACTTCCCAAGGAGCATATGATGTTCAAAGACGAACTCTTCGTTCCAATTTTGACTGTTGCCGATTACAAGGACTTTAATGAAGCAATAAAATTATGCAATTCTGTTGACTATGGCTTGACCGCGGGAATATTTAGCAATGATCAGAATGAAATAAACGAATTCCTTGAAAAGATAGAAGCTGGCGTTGTTTATGTCAACAGGGCAAGAAGTGCAACTACTGGTGCAATGGTCGGATGCCAACCATTTGTCGGATGGAAATATTCTGGTATAAGTGGCAAGGGAACTGGTAGCGAATATTATTTAACGATCTTCATGAGAGAGCAGAGCCAAACTATTTGCAGTTAAAACAGCGATCTTGCAAGAAGTAGTATATTGCTAGGCTTCTCCTTTATCCTTCTAAAAGAATAAGGTATCACTTGTTTTCCATAGGGAATATATTCACTAAGAGAGAAACCTTGCTTGATCAATGCTGGCTTCAGATCATCTCTTATACCCTTTAACATCTGGAACTCGAATTTTTTAGGGTACTTCTTGCTCAACTTTATTGCTTCTTCAATTAACTTTTGATCATGAGTTGCAATAGCAAACTCCTTTCCTTGCTGGAAGAGCAAGCGCATGAGTTTGGAATAATTTCTGTCAACTGTATACTTCGAACGGAAAACTACGTTACTATCTTCTCTATATGCCCCTTTTACAAGCCTGACCTTTCCCCCGTGCACCAAAATTTGGATAAGGCGATCTGAAGCATTCTTGAGATATGCCTGAAATGCGAGACCGACTTTATGGTAATGATTCAAAAGTCTCAGATAGATCTCGATCGTATCATTTAGGTACAATGAAGACTCCATGTCAAGCCAGACGAACCTGTTTAGTTGCTTTGCAAGCTCGATTATTCTTGATGCATTGTTTATAGAAAGATCATAATCCTTCTCCAAACCGATTTGCGTTAGTTTCGGGGATATACCGCCTTTTATCTGCAGTTTTTCCATTTCATCAAGTATTGTTAGGTACTCCTTAACACCTGCTTCTATATCCTTCAAACTCTCCCTATGTTCTCCGAGATAGTTTATTATCGCGTTCATTCCATTGGAATTTGCCATCTTTGCTGACTTTAACGCATCATTGATCGAGTAACCTGCAACCCATTTGCTCGCAATTTTGAAAACCAGCTTTTCAAATAGTGCTGGTTTGGAACTTTTTGGAGAAGTCTTTGGCTTCATACATAAAATGTAATCTGTGCTTGATATAATGCTTTTTTTGCTTTCACTCAAATGCCTACAATTAAATTTATTATATGCCTACAATCATTGACCGCTATGGCTGATGATATGTTAAGAGTCTTGATTGAAGCTTGCTCTAAGGTAAGATCGGAAGTAAGCAAACTCTCTGGTAGAGAGGAGGCTTACGAATCCTATGGAGTTGGTGCAGGAGGAGACATTTCTCGCAAGATAGACATTGTAGCTGAACGAATAGTAATGAATACCATAAAGGAGCATGGTATTAACTGTACAATTATAGCAGAAGAAGCTGGCAGGGTTAATCTAACCAACGGAAAAGGCTCATCTAGCTACATTATAGTTGACGCTGTTGATGGCACCACAAACGCGTTAAGAGGTATACCGTTCTACTCGTGCTCAATCGCATTTGCAGATGAGAACAGATTAAGTGCAGTAAAATGTGGTGTGGTAATGGACCTCTATGGAGGAGATGTTTATTCTGCAACGAAGGGAAACGGCGCTTTTCTTAACGGTGCCAGAATGCGTGTTAAAAAACATCATGACGAAGGTAGATACTATGTAGTAGGGATGAATATATCAGGTGTAAAGCAAGAAAAGATCGAGCGGTTAAAGCCGATAATGTCAAAGTCAAATCATTTAAGGCATCTAGGCTCTAATGCATTGGAACTCTGCATATTTGCAAGAGGATTGATGGATGTCTTCATCGATATAAGAGGAAAGATAAGAATAACAGACATGGCTGCTGCATATCTGATAGTCAAGGAGTCTGGAGGCATACTGATCTCTGAAGATGGAAAGAATCTTGATTCCGAACTAGAAGGTGATTCTAGGCTGTCATTCATAGCAGCTGCGCACAGAAGAGTACTGGACGATATAGCGCAGGATGCTGGCTTAAAGCTGCAGATCTAATACGTGTTGGTTTTTAAATAACAATTTCTACATTATAACAATAATTGACAGAACAAACATTGCAGTTGCCTAGGACTTTAACGATAGCTTACCTGCTGATAGGTTTGGGTGCCTTTTTGCAAATAGGAGGAGGTCACTGGGATGTTACATGGCATGCGCTGGAAAAGCCTGAAACTTTCTTCACCCCTCCACATTCTGTGGTATACGCTGGCGTTATTTTGTCACTATCAATGGGAATTCTAGGTGTGATCTTAAGGGTAAGGCACAAGTTTGAAGCAAGATTGGTAAAATTCTTGCAGTATGCCGTTATAGGTTCATCACTGCAGTTATTTTCCGGTGGTTTTGACTCTTGGTGGCACTCGAACTTTGGGTTTGACGGTTTGCTGAGCCCGCCCCACGCTCTATTGGTATCTGGGATGATACTAAATGCATTGGCAGGTGTAGTTGGCCTAGCAAAAATAAATCCTGTAACGAAACCCACACTCCCGCTCAAGTCAGCATCGGTGATTTCATTCACTGCGTTGTGGATGTCAAGTGTTGGTATGGTAATGCTCTTTACTCTTCCTTTCTCTGAAGGACAACACTATGATTTTAATCTAGATCCGATGTTTGCAGCCATGCTTGCTACCATAACACTGCCAATCATCGGACCGTTGATAATTATGCTAGGTGCAAGAACACTACCCATTGCATATCCTGCAACAACTCTAATGGCGTTATATATGGCTATCAATGCAACAACTACCATTGTGGCGCATCCAGGCATAGCACCAGCACTTCCGTACTATTTGATCAACATTCTACTTGCGTTTGCGCTTGATTATATACTAAAAAGAAAACTTGCTGATAGTGTCAAGGCATTGATAACTGGAGCTATAATAGGTCCATTCTTCTACACACTTTACTTTCCGCTGGTAACGCATGCATTTAGAGAATCCATTGGCATACCTGTCGAAGTATTTATAACAAGTATATCGTTGTTTCAATCTACATATCAGACTGTAATGACATCAACTTTTATTCCGGCAATACTCCTCGGCTTCTTAGGTGGTATAATTGCACTTGCCATGGCAAGAAAGATTGCAAGCGTGAAGAAGTTTGATACCGTAAAGTAAAAGTAATTAGAAAAATAGTTTGAGGTGATTAGTGTGAAAACAGAGCTGGGCATACCACTAATAATGATCCTTCTTGGGCTTGGTGCAGCTTACAATATTGTAATAGGAAGTTTAACTCTGCTTGAGTATTATGAGACCGAAATAGCTGCCATTGCATCTGTAGGGGCTTCCTTCACTCTTGGCATAGGAATATTCATCTTTATAGCGATATTTGGTATGGCTAAGCGAAAGTCGTGGGCACTGCTTCTTGGCATAGCTTTCATGTCATTTGGAATTGTTGCGTCAATATTGAATATACTTTACAATAGGGCTTTCGAGTTACCTTCTACGTTCGGCATAGCAGGTCTGATACTTTTTTCAGCTGCAATCTATTACCTGACAAGACCATATGTTAGAGTCTTTTTCAATAAGTAAAAACAAACGATTTAATCCTTGCTTCTTAAATTATATGTGTATTGAGCCAAACAAGTAGTCAGAGGCTTGCGCATGAAGGCCACAAGGTAGCAAGGAAGTTTTTCAAAGGCACATCAGCAAGTTATGATAGAGTAGTAAACATAACAACATTTGGTCAAGATGTCATATGGAAGAAGGAAATACTTGATCTTATTCCAAAATGTAATTACAGAGTTCTAGATCTTGCATGCGGAACTGGGATACTTACATTTGCATTAGCAAGCAAAGTTACCCATGTATTTGGTGTTGATCTGATCGAAGAGAATATTAGAATTGCAAAGAAAAAAACAAAGAAAAGAGGGATCAATAATATTACTTTCTGCGTTTCAGCCGCTGAAACAATTCCAAAGCCAGATAATGATTTTGATTGTGTAACTGGTTCTTATCTTCCAAAATACTGCAATATCGATCTTGTTGTAAGCGAAGCTGCGAGAGTATTGAAGGATAATGGGATTCTAGTAATGCATGATTTTACTTATCCAAGACGTTCTGTTATGAAAGGTTTATGGAATACATACTTCAAGATGCTAAGAGTTGCGGGGCTCTTCACTCCCTCATGGAGACCTGTATTCAATGAACTTGATGGTGTCATAAGGCATAGCAATTGGAAAGATGAGTTGATACAAGCGATGGATAGTCACGGATTTAGAAATGTTCAATGCAAAAATCTTACGCATGACACAGCGGCAATAGTGTGGGGAAATCTCACATAAAAGCTATAAACCTCTTAATGCAGTTTCTACACCTTCTCTATAGGTTGGATATTTTAGCGCAAAACCGAGCTCCTTCTTTATCTTTACATTTCTTGCCTTCACAGAATAAGTTAGAAGTTTAATCATATCTGAACCTAACTTCATCTTTGCTAGAAAGGCCGGCACCTTCCTAGGTCTTTTTACGCCCAACTTTTCCGCAACGAAGTTAACAAATTCACCAAAGGTAATGGGTTCATCATCGGCAACAATGTATGTATTGTTTTTCGCATTCTTTTCTGTAATCAAGGCCAATGCATTTGCAACATCATCAACATGTACAAAACTTCTGTAGTAATCGCCAGAGCCTGGAATCATGAAGGAACCGTCTCTTAACTTGTTCACAATAAGTTCTGCAAACCATCCTGCAGGTCCATACACATCACCAAGAACGGTAACAGTAACTGGTAAACCATTTTCTTTGTTTGCCTGCCAGAGGATCTCCTCTGCCTTACTTCTAGTCTTTGTAAAATCTGTATCAGGATTCTTTGGCGTTGATTCATCTATCCATTGTCCCTTAACATCACCAAATATGCCAGTTCCTTGTGCATAGACAAATAATCCAATGTTGTTCTTTAAACACACATCAAGGATATTTCTCGTTCCATCTATGTTAACACGTTGCTGTACCTTCTTGTCCTTTTCAAGCGGATTTATTGCTGCAAGATGGAATAAGGCGTCAACATCGACATTCTTCGTCACCTCAAGTAATCCATTCCTGTCTGTTATGTCTGCAACCAAAAAATTAACTTCGCACCCTTCAAATTTTTGCTTCTTTTCTTCATTCCTTATCAAGCATGTTACTTCATTGCCCCTGTTTACTAGAAGATTGACCAGGGACGAGCCTACGAAACCAGATGCGCCTGTTACGAGAACTTTCATTCTGCTTACATCCTTGCACACTGTTTATATCTTTTTAATTATCTCGGTTCTTCAAAGCTTGTTTGATATTTGACTAGCAGTGTAAAACTATTCAAATGACAATTCGCATAACTAACTTGTAAATGAGTGATGAAAAAACTAGGGAGAACGAGTGGTTTGCTCTAAAATATGGACCTGCTAAATTAAGGACTTTCATCAATCTTCTCTTCCTTCCATATACCGGAATGAATATTTCTTTTGTGATAATCGGTTCAATGCTTGCAGAAAAGATCTACTGGGACAGGGTTGTTGCAATTGCCTTGATCTATTTCCTTGCATTAGGGATAGCCGCTCATTCGTTAGATGCCCTTGGTTCAAAAAAAATCAAACCGTGGGGCAGTTATTTTAGCAAAAAGCAGTTATGGACACTATCTTTATGCTCGTTGATACCTGCATACGCAATAGGCGTATACTACATGGTTCTGTATGTGCCATTGCTATGGATAATCGCAATTGCAGAAGGTTTCTTTGTCTTTGCATACAATCTAGAATGGTTCAAGGGCAAGTTCCACAGTGACAGATGGTTTGCATTTTCATGGGGTGTCCTGCCAGTAATGGCAGGCTTCATAATGCAGACAAACACGGCATCTTTACTTGCATTTATAGTCGCAACCGGCATGGGTTTTCTTAGCTATCTAGAGATAAAGACGTCAAGACCATACAAGGAGTTAAAGCTTGGAAAGTTTGCGCAAACATTATCGCACGAGCAAATACTAACAAGAATGCGACGCTATGAAACGATTCTCAAGAGCTTGAGTATCGGAACAATTTTAGTTGCGGTTGCACTTCTCGTCTGGAGGTCTGGTCTTGCATGAAGGTAAGCATAGTTGAACGTGACTTTGGAAGGGAAATGCTTTTGCGCTTGAAGCAATTGGAGAAAAGATCGAAGATAAAGTTAAACAAGTCACAGAAGATAGTAATTGCAGAAATTGGAACGGTCGAGCAAGTGTTGAGCATATTGCTAGATTCTCCAATCACTGTAAATGTGAAGAAACAGGTCATTAAAAATGGTGTAATTGAGCGTGAAGTTGTGCTAAGTAAGGAAAGGCCAAAAGACGATCTTATTCATGCAGTAACGCAGATACATACAGACGGTTTGCCTAACGAAGTAATTGCTGATATTAACTCTGGCAAGTTGGGCATTGGCACTATAATCAGCAAGCATGGACTTGAAACCTTCAGGAGGATAGTCGAAGTTGGCTACTATCCAAAGAAGAGGTTCGTTTACAGAATTTATGAAATTCTATACAGAGGGGAGCCAAAATTTAGAATACGGGAAGAGTTCCATATACTCAAATTCAAGTGATAAACCCTAACATTATTATGCATTTGCTGGCAACTATTTGATTGTCATGAAGTTCGCGATTGTTGGTGCTGGCGTTGCAGGTAGTTTTCTGGCACGCGCATTATCGCAAAAGGGTAGCGATGTTGAAGTCTTTGAATGGTATCCAAAAGAACAACACTTCCCTGTATGTGCCTGGGGGGCATCCAGACACATGCTTTCGCACTTTTCTCAGACAGTTGGATTGAATTTTGATGACTACATCTTCCATGTTGGAGATAAGATGGGCGTCTATCTTCCCAATGGAAAGAGCGATTCTCTGAAATGTCTAGGCCTTGTAACCTATGATAAACAAAAATGGGAGCGCAACATGCTCGACGGAATAAATGTAAACTATGGAGTTAGATGTACCAGTAATAATTTCCCATTTCACAAATACGACTATGTACTGGATTGCACGGGTTTCCATAGATCACTACTTCCTAAACCTGAAGAAAAAGAATTGGTAATACCAGCATGGGAATATATTGTTGATGGCGTTTCAGACCTGAATGATTTTTACATAATAGGATACAAGGGAGCCATGGGATATTTCTGGTTCTTTCCTCTAAATGATGGAAGGGGATATGTTGGAGCTGGAGACATGAATCGAGCATACTTTGGCATAAACGAGTTCTTCAAGGAAAGGCCTAACGCAAGGGTAATAGGGAAGATAGGCAGACCGATAAGGATTACTCCTCCGACAAGGATGCAGCCATTCACGACTAACAATGTTATTGGGGTTGGAGAGTCGATTGGTTGTGTCTTTCCACTTCTGGGTGAAGGCATAATACCATCACTGATCTGCTCCGAAATACTGGTTGATCTGTTTAACAATAATGACTTCAGTGCCCAAGAATATGCCAAGAGGGTCCTTAAAAGATTGGGATACTACGATGCTGTTTATCGAATGATCAGGCTAAAGATGAGTGGAAGCCTGAATACTGTCAAACATTTCAAGCTGCTCTACAACATATACAGGAAAATGAAGAAGGAAGAAAAGAGGTTTGGTTTCGAAGTAAGTCTGGATAAGCTTGTAAGGCTGCTGAATGCACTTTGATTGTTGAAGAAATCAGAAATCAGAAATATGGAACTACTAATTCATAAAAATTTAAAACGACCTGGTATCTGCGGTTCCGAGTTTTATGGCGCCCTTCGGCGGAATCATCGAAGTGATTCCTTGGCCGGGATTTGAACCCGGGCCGCAGGCGTGACAGGCCCACATACTAGACCAGGCTATACTACCAGGGCGCGGATATACTGCCGTTTTGTTACCACTTTAAAGTTTTCTAAAAAAACAAGTTTGCAGATTAAGCCTTTACTTTTGACGACAGATTAAAGACTAAAATTATAGCATTCGTGACAACTTTCAAGGGCCCGTAGCTCAGTCAGGTAGAGCACCGGAAGCGATGGTGAAACTTTTAACTTGGCTGAAGAGATCCGGGGGTCTCGGGATCAATGCCCGACGGGCCCGCTAACCTTTAGGGTTCATATAGGCATTCATGACATATCGGAAATACATTTTTTCAGTATTTGTTTAGTTTCACTGGATATTGGATATCTTTCCAGAACAGAAGAAGTTTCATGAATTAACATATTCCTGAATTCTCGATCACTAGCAGCTTTCGCAAAGATTTCATTAAGTATTTCGATCTCTTTTTCCTTCCCCTTCTCTTCCATACCATGTAAAGACAGAACGAATTATATAATTTTTGACAATGAATACATTAATAGCCAAAGAAAAGATAAGTGAACAGAATGCCAGACTCAAATTCGCTTGATTTACAGAGCCATAAAAAATGCGCTAATGAAGCCATGTCAAGAGTCTGTCCTGTAGAAGAGACTCTTAAGAAAGCAGAACTTATCGCAAAAAACATTGGCGTAACTAGGTTAGCGGATATCACTTACATGGATGTATTAAGAATTCCAAATTACTCCGCAGTTCTTCCTGGAACCGAAGATTACATCTGGGTCTACAGTGGGAAAGGACCAACAAAGGCGCATGCAAGGGCAAGTGCGTTGATGGAGAGTATTGAGAGGTACTCTGCTCTTCCAACTGGAGCTCCTCGGCAGTTCATAACTGGCAGTTATGAGGAATTGGCAAAGGAGTACGGAAGAGAATACGTATTACATCCTGATGATGTAGTCGAGCCATTAAGATTTCCGTATAAAGATCATATGCAGATGGATTTTCTCAAAGGCATTGATCTATTTACAAAAGATATAATATTAGTGCCAGCTGTTCTAGCCTTATTTCGTTATGAGCCAACAAATGGAACCTTAAATCCATTTCAATATCATCATACCAATGGCCTGGCATGTGGAAATATTTTGGAAGAAGCCGTCTTCCATGCTCTTTGCGAAGTGATAGAGAGGGATGCAGTTAGTTTAGCTGAACTAAGGTCAAGTGCTGTACCATTCCATGTTCTTAGAACCATGATCGATGCTTTAAGATACCATGGGTTAAATGTAAAACCTTTACAATCAGATCAGTTTGTTGATGATCCAGATATCTTTCCAGAAGTAGATGTGTCAGGAGTGGAGTTTCAGTACATTCGATCACTATTACGTAGATTTCAAGAAGAAAACATATCGTTATTGATTAAAGATATAACAACCGAAATTGGGATGCCAACATTCATTGCTACGAGTGTACAATGGGTCACGCATGATTATGGATACCTTGCGGAGGGTCACGGCACAAACCCAGATGCAAGGATAGCACTGATCAGAGCAATAACGGAAGTATCACAGACTAGAGCTGCGAACATACAAGGTGCGAGAGATGATCTGCGAAGAATGAATTACAAAATGGGAAATACTGCAGAAACAAAAGCGTGGCAGTTCATGCGGTCAAAACAGAAGAAAGATTTCAACGCAGTTAAGACATTTGAGAATGAGGATATTCTTGATGATATACGACTAATACTAACAAGTCTAAAGAAAGCAGGATTTAAGAGAGCAATAGTAGTGAATCTCACAAATAGCGGAATAAATATTCCAGTAGTTAGGGCAATAGTGCCTGGATTAGAGACCTTCAAGGTGGCCAAAGGAACGATTGGAGAGCGCGGAAGGAGATATTTTTCTCACGCTAAGCTTCACATGTGAAAATAAGGTGAGATGTTGCTTCCAATAATATTTCTCGGTCCAAGTTTGGATGTGGAAAGTGCCAAAAAGATATTTCCACTTGCAGATTATAGATCACCCGCTAGGAAAGGAGACTTGCTAAAGATAGCAAATGAAGAAAATGGCGTGTATTTTATTGGACTTATTGATAGTGTCTTCTTGCAGGACTACCCGCCAAGCCCAACAGAGACCTACACTCTCATAAAAAAACAAAACATGACTGTGGCAGGAGCTGCAAGCCTTGGCGCTTTGCGTGCTGTGGAACTGGAAAAGTTTGGGATGCTAGGCATTGGAAGGATCTTTAAACTCTACAAATCGGGCAAGATAGATTCAGATGACGAGGTAGCAGTAACATTCTCTGAACAGGACTACAAGTTACAGTCCGAAGCACTGATAGATATACGCTACACCTTGTATTCAGCGGTAAAGGATGGAATCCTTGCAAATGAAATAAAAAAGACTTTGATAAAAATAGCCAAGAAGACTTATTTTCCGTCCAGGAATTATGATGAGATTATTGAGCGCGCTAAAGCACTTGGAGTTAAACAGCGGGAACTTGAACAACTAAAGGAGTATTTAAGAACGCATAGAAAAAGCCTGAAGGAAGAAGACAGTATTAAACTCATCAAGTTCATAAAGAAAAGATATTTAGAATCATTAAGAAAGATCTGATGAATTAAAGCCCTTTTTTGCCTCTCCCAGTTAATCGGCAGTGGAATGAACCTAATTCAAGTTACAAAAATCATCAAGAAAACAACATGATAATTAAGTTAGCAGTGATCTAACGCTCTTCTCCAGGTTGCCAAAGGAGTCGCTTATTTGCTTCGTCCTCTTTTCTATACCTATCCTATAGCCATTTGCCTTTAACTTCCTATCGTTGATCATTCTCTCCTGCTCTTTTGGATTTGGAGAGCCCAATGATGGCCTTGATTCCAAGCAACGTTTTAGATCCGCGCTCTTAATCATACCAGCAATTTCATCTACAGGAAAATCTTTCCCAACAGCAGATTTTATCTCCTTATCGCTAAGCTCCTTCAAACTTTTATTGGAGTCAGAGGCAACCTTTACCAATGAACCTAGAATCTTATGTGCCTGCCTGAATGCAACTCCCTTCTTTACCAGTTCTTCTGCAATGTCAAGCGAAATTGCATAACTGTTTTGCGCAGCCTCCAGCATCACTTTCTTGTTTACCTTTACAGTGCCTACTATGGAATTCATCAATTTCAACACGTCTTTAGCGATTGAGATTGCCTGCCAGAGCATATGTTTCGTGTCTTGTAGGTCCCTACTGTATCCTGAAGGTAAAGACTTCACCGTTCCCATGAGGCTCAGGAGCAAGCCCAATAATAGTGAAGTCTTGGCTCTCGTAAGTTCCAAAGGACAAGGATTTTTCTTTTGGGGCATGACGCTTGAACTCGATGTAAACTCGTCTGAAATCTCGATGTAGTTGAACTCTGATGATGACCAGAGCACATAGTCCTCTGCAATCCTGCTTAGATCAAGCATTATCATGGCGAGGTCAAAGCAGAATTCGAGCATAAAGTCTCTTGCAGTTGTTGCATCGATCGAGTTTTCCACCAAGCTGTCAAAGCCAAGCCGTGATGCGGTGTTCTTACGATCTATCTTGATCGACGTGCCTCCGATAGCGCCTGCTCCTAATGGGGATTGGTTTACCCTTCCGTAGCAGATGTACAGCCTGTCTAGGTCACGGAACAAGGCGTCTGCATATGAAAGCAGATAGTGTGAAAAAGTTCCAATCTGTGCATGCTGTAGGTGCGTGTACATTACCATTATTGCATCCTTGTTGCGATCTGCCTTGGCGATCAGCATATCGATAAGTGTAAGCAAGTCTTTACAAGTACCATTGATGTCATCTCTCACCTTCATCCTTATGTCAAGTGAAACCTGATCGTTTCTTGATCTTGCAGTCTGCATCTTGCCTCCAGCATTAATACCTGCTCTTTCCACGACGTAAGCTTCTACAGCTTCATGTATGTCTTCATATTCATCAGATGCTAGTTTCTTCAGGTCTGCGTTCTTAATGCTCTCCAATGCGGCGATTATCTTCTTCAGTTCTGCCAGCTTTATCAAACCATTCTCATAAAGCATTAGTGAGTGAGCTTCACTGCCAACAATGTCGTAATACAATAGGGCAAGGTCATCACTAACCGAAGACAGGAATTTCAATGCATCTTTGTCAAGCTTGCGCTTTAACCTTGATCGATACATGCATAATGCAAATTATAATTGGTATATATACTCAATTTTTCGCCTCTCACACAAGGGATGCATCTTCACAGGTATCCCCTAGTTTTAAACAAAAGATATTCTTGCATTTTCAAAATGGAAGGGAGAGAAACAGTATTAGATATTTTCTTGTATATGGTTATATATAGCGTTAGTGTAATTTCAGCAATGAGCATGGATCTGCAGGAGGTAAAGAAGAAGATATTCGATGCACTATCACCAATAGTAGATCCTGAAATTGGAGTATCTATAATGGAGTTAAACCTTGTTGATAACGTTGACATACAAGACGGAAATGTCAAGGTTGATCTACACCTTACAAGCCCCTTCTGTCCAGCCGTATTTGGTTTCAAGATAGCGCAGGACGTACATGACAATATTGGAAAGATTGAAGGCGTAAAGAAAGTTATAGTTAATGTTAGCAATCACTTCATGGCTGAGGCAATAAACAAGCAGGTCAACGAAGGCAGTACGCAAGCAGGTGCTAGCTCGGAGACCTTCCAACTTTACGACAAGTAAATTATTTTTCAGGCTTGTAAAGCTTGGCAGTACTCTTTTCTTTCTTTGAAAATCCCATCATATATCCTCTTAGCAGTTGAATGCCAAGTGCTGGATCAACACCCTTTGGACATACCTTGCTACATGAGCCCGCAAAGTGGCATCTCCAAACGCCATGTCTGTCGTCAACGGTCTTCAGTCTCTCATCTGATGATTGATCCCTATTATCTGCCAAGTAGCGATACATTTGTGCTAACGCTTGCGGACCTGGGAAGTTTTTATCAGTAGCTACCGTTGGGCATGCAGAATAGCATAATCCGCATTTTATGCAGTAGGAAAATTGGAGGAACGCCTCAACTTGCTTAGGTTTCTGCAAAAATTCTCCTGTTTCTGCATTAACTGCCGCTTCAACATCCTCGTTTACTATGTAAGGTCTCATTTCTTTATGGTGATGGAAGAACCTAGTAAAGTCGGTTGCAAGGTCCCTTATGACTGGAAAGTTTGCCATTGGCTCGCAGGTAATTGTGTCATTATTAAGTTCAGATACTTTCGTATCGCAAGCAAGTTTTGGCATGCCGTTGATCATCATGCCACAGGAACCACATGAAGACATCCCACATGAATACCTGATTGCAATAGAGTGATCCTTGTAGGCCTTCACATGAAGTAGGGCATCAAGAACAGTAGTCCATCTTTCAGCAGGAACCTCGAAGGTGTCGTATCTTGGACGAACATCAATGCTAGGGATATACCTGAATACTTTCAATTTTATTGTCTTCGTCAGGCTACACCTGCCATGCTGGCTAGTAGAATGGTTCTTGTTCCGTAAGCAATGATCGCTATCGTAGCTGCTATACAAGTCCAAGTCACACCCTTCTCCCAGTGCTTTCCCTGCCTCCATTCGATCAGTATTATTCGTAATCCATTGAATCCATGTATCGCTACTGTAACAAGTATCAATTCCAGTACTATAGAGTATGGTAAGTTCCGGTAATTCGCAATCACGTTTTCATACTGCAAACTTTCTGCATAGGGCATTATCAGCCTGAACATTATGTGTGTGCCAACCAGCACGAGTGCTGCTAGAGCAGTTATGTAATGAATGTTCATTATGTGACTTTCCCGCATGCAATCACTCTCCAAACAGTACAGTAGCACCATACATCATTGCAAGTGCAGCAAGTGCTATGGATACCCATATGCATGCTCGTACCCTTGGGCTCAAGGATACTGGTCTGTATGGATAATCTGGTCTGCCAGGCCTTCCAATTCCCCTGCCTCCTTCTGTAATATACAACCTTACACCATTTGCAGCATGAAAAGCAGACATTCCGATCACTATAATCAGTATTAGATGCCCTCCAGGTGTTTGCGTAAGGTCAAGCATCGCTTCCCAAGCAAGTTTGCCTTCAGCCAAAGAGCTAGTTTCAATAACATGTGCTATGAAGTATGCAAGCAAACCAACACCTGTCAATCTCTGCAGCCAGTACGAAATTCTTGATAGCCCGTATCTAGATGGGTTTAACCACCCTTTCACGCCCTCTCTGTTTTCTTTTTGCACCAAACAATTCGCATCAATAGTGTCGTTCTTCGGGTTTATATTTTGTAATAGTTACTGGATAGTAGGCAAGTTTGGGTCCGTCACCTGTATAGTAAGCAACTGTGTGCTTGAGGAAGTTCTTATCATCACGTTGTGGATAGTCAAGCCTTGCATGTGCGCCCCTAGATTCCAATCTGTTGTATGCGCTAACAAGCACAACTTCGCAAGCTCTTAGCATCGAATCCAGTTCCATCACATTTGTAAAGTTCGTGTTGTATTCTTTCGCCTTGTCATCAACGTGCTTCCATGTTCTTGCCTGTAACTCCTTAACTTTCTTTATCCCCTCTGCAAGTCCCTGCTCATTTCTATATACGTGAGCCTTTTCATCCATCATGTCTGTTAACTCTTTCGTGATCTGGTAAGGATTTGCTTCTCCAGCACCACGGAAGATTCCATCGTAGATCCTTTTCTCTTCATTTCTGATCATATCATTGGGCAGGTCTTGTGTGCCATGCTCCAAAGCATACTTCGCCGCCAATTCCCCGGTGAACTTGCCCCAGACCAAACACTCTGCAGTTGAATTGGCACCCAATCTGTTGGCACCATTAACGCTTACGCATGCTGCTTCACCAGCTGCCCAGAGTCCCGGCATCTCCGACGCTCCGTCTATGTTCACATGCACACCTCCCATCATGTAATGACATACTGGTCTAACTGGAATCGGTTCGTCAATTGGATCTAAACCCGCAAACTTCATTGTGATCTCCCTGATACCTAGAAGTCTTTCCTTGATCTTTTGAGCCCCTAGATGTCTCAAGTCAAGCAGAAGGTAGCTCATTCCAGTTGCCCCATCTTTGAAACCCCTCCCTTCAACTATCTCAATAATCATTCCTCTTGAGACAATGTCTCTAGATGCCAACTCTAGTTTGTTTGGCGCGTACTTCTTCATGAGCCGTTCTCCATCTTTGTTTATCAAATATCCACCTTCGCCCCTCGCTCCTTCGGTTACAAGTATACCAGATGGAAGTATGCCTGTTGGATGGAACTGCACAAACTCCATGTCCTTCAATGCCAAACCTGCTCTATAGGCCATGTCAAGACCGTCTGGAGTTGATGACAATGCATATGTTGCAAACGAGTAGATTCTACCAGCACCACCAGTTGCTATTATGCAAGCTTTAGCTTTGAAAACACCAAAGTTCCCAGTTGCAATATCGATTGCAGTCAAGCCTCTAAACTGGTGATCTTCGTGTAGCAAGGAAGTTACAAACCATTCGTTGTAGAAGTTTATGTTGGCATACTTCAATGCAGTATCATACAAAGTTTGCATTTGGTAAAATCCTACTTTGTCTTGCGCATAACTTGCCCGTGGGAAGCTATATCCTCCAAAGTAGCGCTGAGCGACCCTTCCATCCTCCTTTCTTGACCATGGCATACCCCAATGCTCCAACTTATAGATTTCACTTGGCATGCTGTAGACTAGACGCTCAACGCAGTTCTGATCAGCTAGAAAGTCGCTTCCCTTGATCGTGTCATAGATATGAGATTCAAAACTGTCTCCTTCCTCCGGATAAAGAACAGCTGCCGTGCCGCCTTCTGCAGATACGGAATGCGAGCGCATTACTTGAACCTTGGAAATCACAGCAATACTCAACTTTTTGCTCGTTCTTGCGGCTTCAATGGCTGCACGCAAACCAGCAAGACCAGAACCTACAATAATTACATCATGCTCAATGATGTCTGGCAAATCCCTTCAAATATGTAATTATGATGTATTATAGTTTAATCTATTCTAACGCAGTTTGCTAACTTTTCAGCCGCTTGGATGTTTACGGCAAAATACACTGTAAACGTGGCAAGGAAAGCTTAAATATATCTCTAGAGATACTCACTAGTGATACAAAATGATAGCAAGTTGGCTTCAGAGAGTTGGCAGTTCTGTTCCAAGAGGCTTTTCTCGCTTCTACGTGCTTGGCATCCTCCAGGAACAACCCATGACGGGAAAGCAGATCATAGAATCAGCGTCAAAGCAGAGCGATGGTATGTGGAAACCATCTCCAGGCTTGGTTTACCCATTGCTTGGCAGACTTTTGCAGGAGGGCTTGATCGACGAGGATGAAGCTGGCAAATACAGTATCACAGACAAGGGAATTGACGTTCTTGGTGATCTAAGCTCCATACAGGATGTAATAAAGAAGCAACTTGATGTGTTGATGCGAATAGGAAATGTTGGCAAGTTCATTGCAATGGACATACTTGATAGAGTCACAGCGATGGGAGTAATTTTAAGCGACAATGTTGACAAGATGACAAAAGAAGAGAAGAAGAAGTACAAGAAGTTCTTGGTAGATGAATTGAAGAAGCTGCAAGGGAAGCAAGGTAAGGAAAAGGTAGACGTAGAATAGCCTCTAACCATTTTTTGAATAGATTTTTATCATATATTTTCCTAATTTTCGACCTTGGAATCGGGTCATACGCTTGAGCTTCCATTGGTTAGAGAGGAGGAGGACAACATCTGCTTGCCGCTAGTAATTAGCGTTGTATCAAGGTACTGGGGAGAGGAGATTGCCATTAACGAAGCTAAAGAGATTGCTAAAATGTATCCAAAGAGCAAGGGCACGATAATGATGGAGGGCATTGAGTTAGCAGAAAAGCATGGCTTCAAATCATTCATCTACAAAGGATCACTTGAGGATATCAAGAAGAGGATCGATCAAGGTTTACCGCCAATTGTTATTCTTCCTGGTATACAGGAAACTGTGCAGCACGCTACTGTGATATCGGGCTATGATGACAGCACCAATAGAGTATTGACATACTTCCCAGAACCTGACAAAATTGGTGCTATAACCTACAAGCAGTTCAATGATCTATGGAAGCAAGATGAGAACGTCACATTGATGGTACTGCCAGAAGATATGGCAAAGGTTGTAGAGCGTGATGAGTTGACATTTACTAAATCTAATAGGTTGTGCTTTGTCGCTGAAAAGTTGCATATGCAGGCAAAGTATGAACATGCGATCTCTACACTTACTAACGCAAAAGAAATTGAGCCAGATAATCCTAGGATATGGAGCCAGCTTGGTACATTATACAATGAGCTTGGATCTCATGAAGCGGTGAAGTGTTATGAAATGGCAATAAAACTGAATCTAAAGTATTACCTTGCGTATCGCGGTTTGGGAAATTATTACCTAAAGAAGAAAGATTTCTCGCAGGCAGAAAAACACTATTCAAAAGCGCTCGAGATCAATCAGTATAGATTTGGACCAATCTACAAAAACAGAGCAATAGCAAGGATAGAGCTTGGAAACAAGAAAGGAGCTGCTGACGATTTTGCCAGGTATCTGGAACAGTGTCCCAAGGCCGTAGATAGGAAAAATGTTGAAGGGATGATACTACTCCTTTCCAAACAATAAGTTTGTAGAGTTTCTATTCAAACA
This sequence comes from Nitrososphaerales archaeon, assembly GCA_046759465.1. Taxonomy (GTDB): domain Archaea; phylum Thermoproteota; class Nitrososphaeria; order Nitrososphaerales; family UBA213; genus JBHICH01. The sequence continues at coordinate 5,029 of JBHICH010000003.1, read as the reverse complement.
AACACTTTTATCTTTTGCAAATTTACGAGAGGTATTGCAAGGCAATCGAAGAGAGATTCTTCTCATAGTTGGTATGATTTTCATAACTATCAGTTTGGTCGCTTATCTTGGTTTTCTTTACGGCATAGTAGCTTCCCTTCTAATCTATTTTGGTGTCAAATTTTATGTTGGATGGCAGAAGAAGAGACTATTAGAATTAAGAGAGAAGACATTAACATTTGTTTGCAATTTATGCGGAAATAAATTTACAGGCAGTGAGTGCTCCAAATGCGGTTCTACAAGCAAAAGAGTAGTGTCTGATTAAAGGTACTATCGAATCTACAAGGAACCTATTCTCTCCACCGTCGTATTATACACTATTACTTCCATTTCTCTCTCCAGTCTTTCTCTTCATCAGAAGTCCAAGCATTCTGCTCCGGCGGTGGCTTCCTATAGATGGATTGTCTCCGAAGTCTGAACCTACGCCGAAATGCAAATGGTAACATTATCGGGAGAAATAAGAAGAGGAAGAATACACCATAGAGTAGAGAGACTGCGGTTATTGCTATCGACGCAATGACCAAAATCAAGATGAGATCTCTCTGACGCACTTCATAGATAATGCGTATAAAGCCTTTAAATTTTTTCTAGAGCTATTAATTTAGCTCGATAGAGCGTTCTAGTCCTTAGATGAATGTGAACCATATAATGGGGATTAGATCATCTTCATCGAGGTATGGTACCTTACACCGGCTATCTCTCTTGAACAATTGAGCCAACCAAAATTATATTTGAGTGTATAATGGGATAAGAGAGGTGAAACCTAATCTAAAGGATGTAGTAAAGGCGAAGAGAGTTCTACGCAACGTTATTCGTAAAACTCCTCTTGACTATTCAAACACATTCAGCAGAATGACAGATTGCAAGTTGTACATCAAGTTAGAATCACTGCAAAAGACTGGTTCGTTCAAGGTTAGAGGCGCATATGTTAAGATAAATTCGCTTTCAAAGAAGCAGAAGAGCAATGGTGTGGTTGCGGCATCTGCAGGCAATCATGGACAAGGGGTTGCATTTGCATCTATTATGCAGAAAATTCCTTGCACAATAGTGATGCCAGCAAACGCTTCGCCAGCAAAGGTCTCAGCAACAAGAAGCTATGGTGCTGATGTTGTTTTGCATGGAATACTATATGATCAATCATGGGATAAAGCGCAGCAGATAGCAGAAGAGCAGGGAAGAACGCTGATCCATGCGTTTGACGATCCTTATGTTATTGCTGGACAGGGTACGATTGGTTTGGAAATACTTGAAGAACTGCCAAACATGGATGCTATCTATGTTCCAATTGGAGGCGGTGGATTGGCAGCTGGACTGGCGATAGCGATCAAGTCAAAGAAACCACATGTAAAGGTGATTGGCGTTCAGTCAAAAGCGTTTCCTGCAATGAAAGTTTCACTTGATAAAGGTTCCATTGTGGAAACAAGTTCTGGCTCAACAATTGCTGATGGTATATCTGTAAAGCGTCCTGGAGAGTTGACATTTGAGATCTTGAGTAAGTATATCGATGAGGTAGTTACTGTAAACGATAATGAAATTGTCAAGACAATGTTTCTGCTCATGGAAAGAGCAAAGCTTGTTGTTGAACCGGCCGGTGCGGCTGGATTGGCATACCTAATCTCAAACGGAAACTCGTTTGCGGGTAAAAAAGTTGTTACAATACTTACAGGAGGGAATGTTGACATGTATCTACTTGGACAGATAGTGTCCAAGGGCTTGCTTGAGACAGGAAGGATGCTGAAGATTTCAATCCAGTTAGTTGACAGACCCGGTGAGTTGAAGCACGTTGTTGATAGCATAGTTGCCAACAGGGTAAACATTGTTGAAGTTTTGCATGATAGGTTAAGCCAAGATGTTGCGGTTGGCAAGGCTAAAGTTACTCTTAGCCTTGAGACGGAAGACAAGCAACATACTGAGAGATTGATGAAATTTCTAAGGAAGAATCATATAGATTTTGAGGTAGTTTCTTAACTAGTTCAACTTCAAATGGTGTTTTAGCAGTCCCTTCACAGCAGTTGGAGGAACCGTTCTTTCATGGTTGTGTGTCGGATCGTAGTCATGATCCTCGCAGTAGCAGATCAGTTGCCTTGGAGGGTGTTGCGAGCTCATTAGCAAAAGTGATTCTACTAAAATCTCTGCAGAACTTTTTATACTCTTGATCTTTTCTTCCACTGCCTTTAGTTTTATTGCCAACGTATCATTTGCCTTATGGGTAATCCAGAAATCGAGGTAGTTTTCCAAATCATCTGCTTGCATGGGTTGAATCACATCTACTGCACGGATGGGTGTAACTGTATTGGCAGAAAATGTTCCTTGAGTGTTTGATGGGCTGTAAAGTCCAATGCTTGGTTCCTTTAGGATAAACTTAAGGTTGTAAGGTGTAGGGTAAACTATTGGGTCTATTTCTACAGAAAGTTCGCTTTCATCCTTGATCCTTCTTGCTGATATATATGCAACCTTCTTCGCACTTGTGATAAGGTAAATTGTACCTTGCTTTATCGAGTCTATCTCCTTTATCTTCTTCTCTGAAGCTTCAAGTATGATATGATCTGCTTCGGCGAACTTCTTAACAATGTCTTCCCTCGTCTGCTGCTGGTATGATCCCAGAACTACCTGCTGCCGCTTCTTCATTTCCACTATTTCATCTTCGACTAGGCGCAAGGTTTTGTAGAGATCCAACATAACACGGTTACTGTATCTGGGCTTCTATAAATAGCAATGATCGCTGGTTTAAGCTAAAAGATTTTATGCGTACAATTGATGAGATCTGAATGAACATTCTGTATCCTTATCCCTTTAGGTTTGAACTTATACTACCACCAACTTTATCTAACATGCTGGCGATTCTTCCTTCCTTTAGATCTATTTTTGCTACCTTCTCAGATTTTTTATCAAGCTCTATTTCATCTGGATGCCTTTCATCCAGTGCTCCCTCTAGGTAGAACTTGTAGCGATCATCCTTGATGTTTGTTAGAGGTTCAAGAAATATCCATTGCCAGTTGGAGACGATGAAGTATACTCTTGGTGTAACTGCAGATGACCTGATTCTCTCCCAGATCTTTCTGGCCATGGCAGCTATATTTTTGCAACCTGAATCAAGCTCAATTTTTTCTTCGGGAAGACCAATACTGGTTGCGTACTTCTTCAAACCTTCGATGGCTTGATGCCCGAAGAATGCAATTTTGATGTATTCTTTATCCGGGTGTGAGGCATAAAGGCGTATGTAAGTTTCTTTTGCTTTTTCTATTCTATTAAGAACATGTTTGGGAAAAATTTTAGGATATTCCGTTAAAGTATTTACTTCATCGTCCCTCCCGAATCTGCAGTACGTCGCAATTAAATGATGCTCTTCCATAGCCATAACGCCATAATCCCGTCTATTATAAGTATGTAGATGGTTTCAAAATTTTTCGAACTCTAACAAAATGGAACAAGATGTACCGGTGGTTCGCGAAGGCAGGGAGGTGCTGTAGAGGGACCAGAAGCTGGTTGTTCTATCTTTACATTGTATGGTAGTTCTATACCGCTCTTCATCTTCACCATTGCTGTAACTTGCTATCCTGGACTAAAAGTACCCAAGGCAGCATAGGTTATCGTTCCCTCACTATTGGCTTCTATATTTGGAGAGGTGGCACCTTGGTTAGTAGCAGGAGGATTTGGTGGAACCTGCACAGATATAACAGAATCTGCTGATGCTCCTGTGTTTGTTACGGTAACTCTGCCATCACCATTAGCATCTATTACCATATCTTTGATTGCAATATTTGGGGCGTCAGAATATGTTCCGAATAGGCTTGAAGAGAATCCAGCTAGTGCTGCAGCGATTACGACTGCTACTGCGACGAGAATTACAGTTGCAACGACCGGCGAAATTCCTTTCTTTGATCCGTTGAAAGGTTCCCCTTTTGTGCACCAATCAAGCGTCATTAACAATATTCAGTGATATGCTTATCTATATTGCTACTCCTTCTCATGCGTTCGAACTCCCATAAGTGTCCTTGATCATGGATAGTTTGTATCAAGAACTAAAAGTCAACGCTTTTGCTGAACTTATAAATGATATTTGCAGTATACGTAACTGTAAATAATTCAAAAACTTTTTATAGATTTTTTAACCTTATATATGGAGAGTTCGATGAAAGTTAATTACGATTTAGGCGGTTCTACGAAATTCAAACCTGCGCAAATAAAACTTACAACTATTATTCTATTGGGAACCTTTGCTCTTCCGTTTCTGATTGGTGACTATGTAACTACCACTTGGCTGATAAGTGCTGAAACCCCTGGAATGATTAGGGAAGCCAATCCAGTAGTGGCTTCGCTTTACAGTGATTTCGGGCATAATGGCTTACTAATGGGAAAGGTTGCAACCTTTCTCTTGATAGGCGGTGTAGTATATCTAATTGATATGAAGTTCTGTAGCCGACTAGACAGACTTAAGGAATGGTCTGTACTGATTCTTATAGGATTCTATATGGTCGTGGTGTTGAACAATACATTGGTTATTCTCAGTCTAGGTGCAACCTAGAATGCGCCTAGCAGTTAGTGTAGTATATTATATCTCAACGCAAGTTTCCGATTAAATACATCAAATTCACACAGATCACTTGATTGTATGGATTTCTTGATTCATTCAGTCTGCGGTACCAGGAGCATCTAATAGAACCCAAAAGGATTTTAGGCCCTGTAGTTAGTATTTCAACAAGAAAGAGTGCTTTAAAAGTAATGAAGTGCAATAGCATTGAAATGAGCAATGATGTAGCAAAGATAGCCGTTTTAGCATTAGCTATTATATCAGTATTTATACTTGCCAATCCAGCATATGCTTCAAATCCAACCTTTGTGAGTGTAGTCAACCTAAGCAACAATCCTGGAGGCTCCTTCGAACCAAGTATTGCTGTATCTGGTAACAATATCTATCTAATATGGCGTGACGACACACCTGGAAACGATGAGATATTCTTCAGTACAAGTAATGATAATGGAGCTACCT
>JBHICH010000002.1:0-71992 GCA_046759465.1 Nitrososphaerales archaeon | reverse complement strand
AAAGCATCAATTCAGGAGTGATTATAAACCTTACTAATTTTGTGGTAATTACTAAGGAATTGGTAAATTGCTAAACTTCAACTTGCAACATTTCTGGCATACTTCCCCAAGACATCTATTTCAACATTCACCCTGTCATCTTTGCCTTTTATGCCAAGTGTTGTCATTGCAAGCGTATGCGGGATAAGCGCAACAGAAATTTTGTCCTTCAGAACATCGATGACTGTTAAACTAATACCATCGATAGCTATTGCGCCTTTGGGTACAACATACTTGATCAATTTTTTTTCGAGTCTGATCCAGAGCTTTGCCTGACCCTTCTCCTTTATCTTGCTGATTATAGTGCCAACCTCGTCAACATGGCCTAGAACAAAGTGTCCATCCATTGTGTCGCCGACCCTTAAGCTGCGTTCAATGTTAACCTTATCACCTAACGTCAGAGATCCTAATGCCGTTTTCTTCATTGTTTCTTCTATGATTTCAAAACTTGCTTTGGCTTTGTTGAGATTGACTACTGTTAGACATACCCCATTTATTGAAACGCTATCACCACTCTTTAGACTCTTAGCAAGTTTGCCTAGGTCGATCTTTAGGAAGGCAGATCTACCATTTCCCTTAGCCTTCTCTATCGCCTCTACCTTACCAAGGCCTTGAACTATGCCTGTGAACATTCATTGACAAACTCCTTATTAATTGAATGAATCTTCACCTTTGAACAGTGAAAGTCTGTCGTTTCCATTAAGACCAAACAAAAACTCAGTCTTAGTTATAAAGAAATTACTGTTAGGCTCTTGCAACTGCTTTCACCATCTCTTTTACTAACATGGTATTTATTATCATTTAATTGTAACAGCATCTAGCAAAGCTTTTGCCCTCTTATAATGTACCCTGTCTACCATCTTTCCTTCTAACCTAATTGCACCAACGCCCTTGCTCATTGCGTCGGACAGAGCGTCTACGATCTTCCTTGCCCATTCTACTTCTTCCTTGTTTGGAAGAAAGATCTTATGCACGGGCTCGATTTGAGAGGGATGAATTATGCTCTTTCCTTTGTACCCTAATCTCATGCCCATGGTAGCATCTCTGATCAAACCATCGATGTCTTGAATCTTCTGCCATATTGAATCAATTGCATAAACACCAGCAGCCCTCGCATCAAGAGGAACCTTTGCCCTAGCATAACTATACTCGATGCCACCTTCAACATATTCAAGGCCCATATCAAAAAGAAAGTCGAAAACGCCGAAGATAAGTGCTGAAACTCTTGGACTTGCACCTGCAATTTTAAATGCGTTGATAACACCTTTTGCATTTTCTATAGATGGCATCATTTCTACTGTGCCATCTTTGATTTTTCTTTGATGCTCCAGGGTCGTTATCAATTTTGACAGCCCCCAAACTTCTTCTTCAGTGTTGACCTTTGGAATTACAACACCATTGATTTCATTTTGCACAACAGCCTTTAGGTCTTCCTGTGCCAAGCCTGAATCAAACGAGTTTATTCGTACATAAACTTCGCTAGAAGATTCTAAATCTGCTTTCAATACTTCACTGATCATCTGTCTCGCATGCTCCTTGTCATTCGACGGAACTGAATCTTCTAGATCTAAACATATGACATCTGCCTTGAGCGTTTTTGCCTTTTCTATAAAGCGTCTATTGTTACCGGGAACAAATAGGAAGCCCCTAAGTAGTCTAGCCATAACGCGATCTAATGATAGTGGTAGTTAAATTATTTATGAAAAGCTCTGATGCATCTTTGATCCACCTCGAGCGGTGCTGCGATGAAGTGGCGAACGACTCAAAAGATGATGGGCTGATAAGACAAGTTGCACGTTACTACTGCTAAAGTAGCGAAACACACACTATACTACGGAACCTGAAATAAAAAATTAGGTTGTGGGCACAATCAAGATCTTGCCAAACGCCTGTCTACTCATCATCCTTTCGTGTGCCTTGGGAGCTTCTTCGAACGCGAATTTAGTATCTATCGCAGGTCTGATCTTACCATTCCCAACCCAGCTCAATACATCGATGAGTTCAGCTTTCGTGCCCTGTGTCGAGCCCAGTATGTTCAGACCCTTGAAGAAGACGTATCGCAGGTCTGTCTTTGCATCGTACCCTGTAGTAGCACCTGTTGTTACCAGCGTGCCACCCGACTTCAACAACGCTATTTCTTTATCCCAAACGACTTGACCTATGTGCTCGAATATCACATCAACGCCCTGCTTATTTGTAATTTCTCTAATCTTCTTGAACCATTCTGGATCGTTATGATTTACTGCATAATCAGCACCAAGATCCTTGCATTTCTTCAGTTTTTCGTCATTCCCTGCTGTTGCGATCACAGTACAGTTGAAGATCTTTGCGATCTGAGTTCCCATTGATCCGACTCCACTGCTGCCTCCCATTATCAGTACTGTCTGTCCCGGATGTATCTTTGCCCTTCCAACAAGCATGTGCCATGCGGTCATTCCAACCATCGATACTGCTGCTGCTTCCTCAAATGTTGCGTTCTTCGGCATATGAGCCACGTTAACTTCTGGCAAATGAGTATATTCCGAGAAGCCGCCCCAAAGTGGACCCGTCTGGAAACCCCATATAATCCTGTTGGGGCAGTCGTATTCCCTTCCAGATGTGCATGCATAGCAAACCCTGCAGCTCATGTTCGAATGAGAAACAACTCTGTCGCCTTTCTTGAATGTAGTTACATCTTCGCCAACCTCAACCACTTCACCGGCTGCATCACTTCCAGAAATGTGCGGCATTGGCACTTTAATAGGCTCGCCCCATATTGCCCAAAGATCGTTGTAGTTGCATGCAGCTGCTTTAATATTTATCAGCACCTCATCAGGCTTTATCCTTGGCATATCGATATCTTCAACTTTTAGCACTTTGTGAGGATCTTTGTCATGCTCTCTGAATACTACTGCTCTCATAGCAAAATAACCAAGTTAAAAGAACTAATATACTTTATGCGCAAAGAATCAAGGTGCAAAAGAGTTTAGAAATTTGGTGTATAACAATATTTAAATTAATTTTTCATGTAGCCTGAATATGGCAATCAAGTTCTACGTCATAGGATTTGCGGTTGGCATTGCACTCCTAGTTATAGGTGGTCTATCCATCTTTCTGTCTGTGGATGTGTGGGCATTCACCAGGGGCATGATGTTGATCATAACTGGACTGATTTTGATTGCATTAGCAATAAGATTCAAGGCGTTGGGACATTAGAACCTATTTCCAGTTTATCTTGAAATCACGCTTTGGTTGCTGTATCGAAGAAAGTATCTGCTTCAACTCATCATCAGTAAGTGCCTTGTTCAGCCTTCCCTGCGAGCCCATCGAAATAATATAATCTTCAACGGCCTTCGCGAGTTCGGGCTTCACTATCTTTACATTAGTCAGTCTCTGCCTTGCTTCAGGGGTTAGCAAGACGCGCAGAACACGTTCGCGCACTATCTTAGCTTCCATCTCTTTTGTTTTTTCTTCATCCTGGTTGTTTTGTCCCAGCTGCATCACCTATGCATATCTCTTTAGCTCAGGTGATGTTTTTACTAATTGTTTGTATATATCCTTGCTTAACGCATCTAACTTCTTCATACCTTCGCGGGTAAGCATCCTTCCCTTGCCATTTGCCTTCACAACATAACCAGCAGCTTCCAATTGTTGCAGGGCCTTTCTAATTATTGTTCCACCTGCATCACGATGGTGTGCCAATGAATAACCTACTTTCTTTCTTCCTCCATATGCAGATTTTAAATCCGACAATCCAATTGGACCATTTATGTATACCTTTCTCAATAGAGAGGCACATCTAACATACCACCAATCTTTATCTTCTGGAACGCGCTCTGTATGTGAGCCAGTCTTTACAAATGATATCCATTGTGGTGGTTCGATCTTTGAATCCTTCTTCAACACTTCGGCTAGTCTTTCTATCAGCAGATCTGCTGGTACATCGTATGCCTTTACCATCACAAACCACTTTTGACAATCCCTTATAAATGCTATTTTATTATTTTGCGATAAACATGTCCACAGTTTAAACAAGTTATTCTTACGGCTCTAACATTTGCTCTGCCAATTCTTATCCTTGCATTTACACCCGGCACAATGAATCTCTTGCACTTCTTACAATAGAGTTGTCTTATTTTGTACGGCAGTCTTACTCTAAATTTCGTGCTCATGCTTTTTGCCAAAATAGCTTGCTTTTGTGCGAGATCAGCATTATACTGTACAGTCTCGAGCGCATTGCGAACAAGTATCTCTATTCTCTGCAATACTAGATCCTTTTGTGATTTTTTCACGATGCAAACTATACATAACTGCTTACATAAATTGTGTTGTTGCTGTCACTAATAATTGCTGAAGCTGCATTGGAAACAGTTCCAAAGGCTATTTCAAAGCATCCTTCAGTCGTGAAGCAAGCTTCCAAGAGAGGCAAGTCTGTAGATGAGATGCTGCTGGATCGAAGTTACCATCATGCTGCGATGTTAAAGCTCAAAGACGCTGTTAAGAGAGGCAGGCCAGACTTGATTCATTTTGCTATTCTTGAAGCTACGTCAACTCCGCTCTATCAGAAAAATATGCTGGCAGTTTATTTGCACACTGTAGCAAACAAGGTAATATTTGTTGGTGAAAATGTCAGAGTACCCAAATCATACTTCAGATTTGAGGGTTTGCTCGAAGATCTGTTCAAAAAGGGGCAGATAAAAACTGAAAGCAGCGTTCTGATGGAGATAAAGAGCATAGGATTTTGCGAGCTTTTAGAAAAGATAAAACTCACCAGAGTAATGGGTCTGTCTAGAACTGGCACGAGATCTAGTGCTGAAGAAGTTGCAAAGCAGCTCGACGACCATACTGCGATTGTAATTGGTGGATTCCCAAAAGGTAGTTTCTCCAAAAATGTTTCTGACAGATTAAATTATACATATTCCATTAGCGATCGTGCTTTAGAAGCTCATCTTGTCATATCTAGAATTTTGTATGAATGCGAAAAGATACTTTTTAAGTAGGGCTTATTTTGTGCATTTGTGAGCGGTCGTCGTCTAGTTTGGTCTAGGACGCTGGCCTTCCATGTTTAGAACGAAGGGAGCCCGCGACCCGGGTTCGAATCCCGGCGACCGCACCATTGCCAAGTTAGAAAATTCACCATGCTCTTAAATGTTAGATAGTACCGCAAGAAAAACAAAAAATGGCAAGTTCCAGTTCAGGCCAGATTTTGCCACAGAAAATACGGAGGTTCCTATAGAGAATTCTGATAAAAATTTTTTATTATATTCTTTTCAATCTAACCCTTAAGATGCCATTAAGGTAATGCGTAAACTCCGGTTCTTGCCTTACATCAGCCCTTAAAATTGCTTTGCCTTTGTACCTTCTGTAGCCATCTTCTGTTACTGCTTCTATGTAGACAGTGTTGTCGTAAACGTTGATCGATATGTCTCTCTCCTTAACTCCTGGCATCTCAACCAATATCTCAACATACTCTCTTGTTGTGATTCCCTCCATTCGTAAGGGTCTTACTATTTGTTGTGTTTCTTTAGGCTCTATTGGTTTTTCTTCTCTCTTGTAAGATTCTTTTGGAATGTATGCAAGTCTCAGCCTTATCTTGGCTAAGCTCTTGTAACTTAAACCAAAGGCAACACCAATTGCAAAGCCACCAATGTGAGCCAGATAAGCTACTCCTCCACCAGCACCAAACGATGCTGAAAATACCTGAAAAATGAACCACATAAGGATGTAAGCGTAAGCAGGTATCCTTGTTGTCGTGATGAAGAAGAAGAACAGCAGAGTCACAATTCTCGCTCTTGGAAACATCAAGACATAGGCACCTAAAACTCCTGATATTGCTCCCGAGGCACCTACCGTCGGTATGAGAAGTTGTTGACCTCCAACATTCATTGCCCATGCCATGTGAGCCATGGTGGCAATAAAGCCCCAGAACAGGTAAGAAGCAAGATACCTTCCATGACCAAACCTGTCCTCGATGTTATCTCCGAATATCCACAGGAAGAGCATGTTTCCAAGAAGGTGCATTATTCCGCCATGCATGAACATGGAACTCATGATTGGAGAGTAAGCATCTATTCTCATGCTCGTAGCACCTTCAAGGAACTTGGCAGGTACGAAACCATAATCGAGGAACAATCTCAGAGTTGCCTCCACATTCGTGAAGAAACCTGTTACCACAGCTTCCCAGATGAATACTGCAAAGTTTATCGCTAGCAGCGTATAGTTCACGTAAGGGGTTGTCGCTCTTGGATTCTCATCGTATAATGGAAACATGAGATATTCTGTTTGCCTGCTTAAACTATATAATATTTGATGAGATACTTGCGATAGATCATTTGTTCATTGGCAACAATGAGATATCTAATAAACCCATTTACATGGATGCTAAACTATTTTTATTAACCTGATTTTGAAGGATATCGAAGATTTTTGCCCAGACCTATTAGATCTTTAAACTATCTGTCACTAAATAACCTGACAAGTACTTATAATCAAGAAATGGTGTCATATGACAATATGTCAGGACCTATAAGTGAAGTGTACGAGTTACCCGAGGAAGAGACTGTCGATAACAATTCTCCAGCCAGCAAAGTACAAGGTGAGCTCGTAAAATTTGGGCTAACGCCAAATGAAGCCAAAGTCTACATCTACCTTGCGAAATATGGACACAAGCGCGCAGTAGAGATTGCCAAGTCGATTCACATACCAAGAACAGAAACCTATCATTTGCTATCGAGTTTACAGAACAAGGGTCTGGTTACAGCAACTTTTCAGCATCCGATCAAATTCAATGCTGTGCCTTTTGATAAGGCACTGAACATACTGATAGATATAGAAAAGGAGCGGTTAAGAACATTCGAAACAAAGGAAAAGGATCTGCTAAGATTATGGGGTTCTATACCAGACTTTAAGATTGAAGACGATGGTTCTGATCAGGAAAAGTTCCAAATACTAGAGGGACAGGTGCAGGTGTATTCCAGAGCAAAAGATATGCGAACAAAGGCGCGACAGGAGGTTCTTGTTCTTGGCTATGAAAAAGATTACATGAAACTTTACCATTATGATTTTATGGACGGTCTTAACGAATTGATGAACGTTGGAGTGACAGTAAAACTCCTAACAACATTCTCATCTAACTCGCTTGAAATTTTCGAGAGAGTTAATTCAAACGCAATAAAACACATCCCCAATACCGTAAATGCACCGTTATGCTTTGTAATGATCGACCGTTCTGAATTGCTCTTCTTCATAAAGAACAGCAGAACAGACAACAAAGGAATATTGGCCATGTGGACAGATTGCAAACCATTCATAGAAGCAATGCATATACTGTTCTCGGAACTCTGGAAAAACTCTGTTGCATATGAAGAGGCTGTAAAAAGGCTGTAATTTCTTGTTTTTATAACTAGGGAACCACTCTAGGCTGGAGCACTGTAAATCCAGTTTCGCTCAGCTTCACAGGATAGATCTGTTCTCCATGCCTCGTTCCCCTCATCTTTATTACCTGTACGGCCCTTTCCATGGTGTCTCCCTTCCTGGTATAATGAAGCAGTATCACTCCCGGAGCGATGTACCACTCAGTAGGTATTTTCCCCTCTTCTTGTGTTAATTCAGAAACTAGCAGGCAGGTGCAATCCTGGTTTGAAAGTGCGTGCACCATACCCATTAAACCTTGACGGATGTAAAACCTATTAACGTATTGCATGGCCAAGATGGTTATTGAATCAACTACTAACCTTTTGGCATCGATTCTCCGTATTCCAGCAAGAATCATGTCTGTTAGATGCGAAAATGGCATAGATTCACCTCTGTAAAGGGATTCATTGGGAGATACAAAACCTTCTTCGGCGACAGAAAATGGTTGAGCATCGATCAAAAAAAACTTGCCATCTCTTTCTAGCTTTAGAATATCCCAGCCATATGACTTCATATTTTTCCTGATTTCCGCGGGACTTTCTGCAAGCGTAACATAAACCCCTGGTTCCCCATAGTCTTTAACACCCTTGTACAGGAATTGCATCGCAAACGTGGTCTTTCCACTACCAGGAGGACCAGATAGTATGATTGAACGACCTTTTGGGAATCCACCAAGCAGAATCTCGTCAAAACCATGAATACCTGACCTTGCTTTTAGAGCACTTGCTTCCATGTCCAGCTCAATTTTAGGACTTGATTCTTGTTATTTAAGGTTTAGTAACTAGAATCTGTTATTGAACTTCTACTTGTTTCCAATAGTTGGGTAATTTTTGATCCTACTACTGTCAAGCCAGCTTTACAAAGCATTTGCAGCAGAAATTTATGTGTGTAATCTATAAAAGATTGTCAGCGCAAAATAGCGTATGCCTCTAGTAACAATATCTCTATGGCCTGGTAGAACGCCAGAGAAGAAAGAAGAGCTGGCGAAGGCTATAACAGACACAATAGTCGAGCTGCTAGGATCAAAGCGTGAGCATGTAATAGTGGTGTACCAAGACACGCCAAAAGAGAACTGGTACGTTGCTGGCAACCTGCTAACGTAACTTTTTATTTTGATTCAATCATCATCCAAGTATGAACAGAGTAGCGATAGTGCAGTTGAAGGCATCAATGCATAAAGATGAAAACCTCAAGTCCGCAATTGGCTACCTTAAAGAAGCTAAAACAGAGAAAGCTGATCTTGTTGCATTTCCAGAGTTCCTTATGGCATACTCTCCAGCAAGTCAATCAGCTGATGAACTTGCAAAAATTGCTGAAGATATTAAAGGAGAGTTTGCCTCATCATTAAGGAATGCTGCAAAAGCAATTTGCATAAATGTTGCGGCAACTATATATGAAAAGAGCGAGATACCAAATAGAGTTTACGACACCGTACTACTGATAGATAGCAAAGGTAGCTTATCTTCTGTTTACCGAAAATTACATCTGTATGATGCTCTAGGCTTTAAGGAGTCTGATAAATTCGTTGCTGGTAATGATTTGGTCAAGCCAATAAAAACAAATGTGGGTAATATTGGTCTGATGATCTGCTACGACATACGCTTTCCAGAGATGCCTAGAATTCTCGCCTTGATGGGAGCTGATACATTCCTGCTACCATCCGCATGGGTTGAAGGTGATATGAAGGTCGAGCACTGGCAGACAATGCTCAAAGCAAGGGCAATAGAAAATGGTTGCTATCTTCTTGCACCGGATCAGGTTGGTAATATTTATGTCGGAAGAAGTATAGCTGTCGATCCTTTTGGAAAAATTGTCCTAGATATGGGAGACAAAGAAGGACTTGAAGTGGTCGACTTGGATGCTGATCTGGTCAAGAACGTTAGGAGCAAGTTGCCTCTGCTTAAGAATAGACGCAATGATATTTATTCCAAATATCTTAATGAATTGAACTCTTGATCTTTCCCTTTTTAGTTGGGCATGAAATGTTTATGCACAACTTCCATGAAAATCTTCTGCCCATGAATCTAACATGAACTATTGGCCACTTGCAAACACCACAAACCTTCTTTGTTGTTTTTACAAGACCTTTCTGTGGTAATGGCATAGCTCCCTTGCATCCTTTCCCAAAGTTCGAACAACCCACAAATCTCTTGCTGCTCTGCTTCGATTTGATTATTCTTAGCTGACCATCACCGCATAATGGACATGCGCCAACATTTTTCTGCACCATCACTGTCCTGATTATTGCGTCGTTCATCAACTTTCCAACCTCTCGTTCTTTTGATTTGAATAAAATTAGTGCATCGATCAACTTTTCTGCAGCATTATCAACAACACTATCACTGTTCAACCTGCCACACTCAACTTCCTCAAGTTGCTCTTCCATATTCTTTGTTAGTTCCGTTGACATGATGTTTGACATGTAACTGCGCATCGATTCTACAACAGCAAACCCAAGATCAGTAGCCTCTATGCTCTCGCCAGTTATGTAGCCTCGATCAATTAGTGTCTTGATTATTTCTGCTCTGGTCGATTTGGTGCCTATCTTCTCCTTCTCCATCCTGTCAAGCAAGCTTGCTTGATTGAAACGGGCTGATGCTTGCGTGTACTTCTCTGCACTCTTTACTTCCCTGTTTGCGAGCGCGTCTCCAACTTTTAATGTAGGTAATTCAACTTCCTCTATTTCAGCATACGAGCTATAGTATTTAGTCCAGCCTTCATAGATCGTTCTTCTACCGCTAGCCCTGAAGTTGTAACCATCAAGGTGGATAAGGATTGCAATTCTTTCCATTACTGCAGCATCACCAAATGTTGTAAAGAACCTCTTCACGATAAGATCGTAAAGTTTCCATTTAACACCCTCCAATTGATGCCTTGGTACCTCACCTGTTGGATAGATTGCTGGATGTGCTGGATCGTCTGTGATACCTTCATTTGGAACCAACTTTCCCTTCAGGAGATCACTTGCTAAGCTTCTGTATGCTCTAATTCCTGCCAACTTTCTGATTATTCCTTTATAATCAATAGAGCGTGGCAACTTCCGGCTTGATGTTCTTGGATAAGATATCAACGCATCGAGGTAGACTCTCTCTGCAACCGACAAGGTAAAGCTTGGACAAAATCTGAACAACCTGTAAGCTTCTCTTTGCAGATCACCAAGATTGAACGGCGTTGGAGGACTTTGCCTAACAATAGTTTTATTGATATCGCTAACATTTGCATCCTTACTCTTGCAGGCAATTATCACTTGATTTGCTTCTGCAAGTTTGAAGATCTTCTTCTTTTCGTACTGCGCATTAAACGCTTGATCATCTTTTTCAAATCTTGCAGTTAAAACCCAGAACGGTGTTGGCAAGTCCGTTCTGATCTCTATCTCTCTGTCAACCACAAATGATAACGTTGGTCCCTGCACTCTTCCAACGGTAAGATTTCTAAAGCGTTTGTTACTTTGGTAAACCGATTCTGATAATGCTCTTGACAGATTAATACCATAGATGAAATCAAGCATGTGTCTTGCTCTTCCAGCATCAGCCAGATCGTTTCCAGTTCCTTTCTTCATACTCTCAAACGCAGACCTTAATTCATCTTCCGTGAGCGTGGAAAACTTGGGCCTGAATGCTTCATCATGCTTGTTGTTGCACGCGTACTTCAGAATGTTGTAACCTATTACCTCTCCTTCCTGGTCGAAGTCACATGAATTTATGAAGTCAACAGCATTCCTCGCAAGTTTGCTTATAGTATCAAGTATCCTTGCAATTCTTTCCTTTTCCTTTTCACCTGACGATGGGATCCATTCGACATCAAGGACAGGATAGATGTGTCTCTTTCCTGTTGGATCTTCAAGCGTATAAAGATGTCCTAGCGCTGGACATACAACATAAGTCTTTCTACCATTTTTTGACACATAGACTTCAACGCCATCAATTGTAACTTCTCTGAAATCATCGATACCAATCGCTCTTGCTATCCTTCTAGCAGCATCCGGTTTCTCACATATGGTTAGAGTATAATCTTTTACTCGTAGCGACACATCAACTTTAGCGCAACCAACTTTAAAGAGTTTTAGCGGATTTGTTCTTTACGTTTTTATATAGCGGAAGAGATTGCGTTTACGTGAACAAGGTTTGTGTTATCGGTTCTGGCAGCACTAAATATGGAAAATTAGAAGAAAGCGTGATCGAGCTTGCGGTTAATGCTTCAAATGATGCAATCTTAAGTGCGAAGATTGAGCCAAAAGAGATTCAGTATGGTTTTGTTTCAAACGTGTTTGGTATTGCAGACAACCAAGTGCACTTGGCACCAGTTGTAATGAGTAATCTTGGTATAGCTCACGTTCCAGGGTTGACAGTTGAGTCAGCATGCGGCAGTGGCTCGATCGCATTTAGAGAAGCTTATGCGAATGTTGCAGCGGGATTTTATGATGTTGTTATAGCTGTTGGCGTTGAAAAGGTAACGCAAACTGGAACGGGCCGGTCAACTACGCTTTTCTCATACTGCTCAGACTTCTTCTATGAGGGAGGCAGTGGAGCATCATTCCCAGGATTGTTTGCAACCATGGCAAGAGCTTATTTGACTAGATACAAGGCAACAGAGGAAGACCTCGCAATGGTTGCTGTAAAGAACCATGAACACGGAATTCTTAACCCAAAGGCACATTTGCAGAAGAGGATCACAGTTGAAGATGTTTTGAACTCCCCACTTGTTGCAAGCCCGTTGAAGGTTCTTGACTGCTGCCCATTTTCTGACGGTGCAAGTGCGGTTGTACTTTGCTCAGAAGACTATGCAAAAAAGCATGTCGATTACATAGAAGTGATCGGCTCTGGAAGGGGAGCGTCTCCAGCAGCGCTACAGGGTAGAGAGGACGTAACAACTATTCCAAGCACAAGGGCTGCTGCCCAGCAGGCATACAATCAAGCAAATTTAACTCCTAAAGACATAGACTTTGCAGAGGTGCATGACTGCTTTACGATAGCAGAAATGATAGACACCGAAGATTTAGGATTCTTCGAAAAAGGAATGGCTGCACAAGCAGTTAGAGAAGGTTTAACAAAGTTGAACAACGGTGGCATTACAATCAATCCGTCTGGAGGCTTAAAGTCAAAGGGTCATCCAATTGGTGCAACTGGTATTGGGCAGATTGTTGAAGTTTACGAGCAGTTACTAGGAAGAGCCGGAGCGCGACAGGTAAAGAATGCTGGAACTGCTTTAACACACAACTTTGGTGCAACCGGTGCAAGCTGTGCGGTGCATATATTCAGAAGGGTTTAGCAAATTGATAAGAAGGGAACAGTTTATTGCAACAGTAAAGAATGGTAAGGTTCTGGCATACAAGTGTAAAAAGTGTGGTAATATGCAGCTAGCAACTACGGTCTTTTGCAGCAAATGCAGCTCGCATGACCTAGAAGTTGTTGAAGTGGAAGGTAAGGGCAAGATAATCACTTATACAATACAGAACGTTGCACCATTAGAGTATGAAAAGTATGCACCATATGCATGGGCTGTTGTGCGACTCGACGCTGGATTCAACGTTTCTGGATTTTTACCGGGAGTAGATTCTGCAAGGAACCTTCCGATCAATGCGAGAGTAAAGATAGTTGATTATGACGAAAGAGGCATCTTATTAGAAAGAGATAAGTAGATCAAAATATTAGCTGTTTTAAAAAACTCTTATCGGTTATAGACTCAATTAACAAAACCTCAGATAAATCAAAATTATCAGTTTTATTAAAAATAATTCAAACCTAACTTTTTATAACTTGCTAATATATGGAGAATGTGCCAGTCGAAGTAACTTGTGGCAAGTGTGGCTCTTTGATCTATACAATGCGTATCCTAAAACCAATCAAAGATGTGCTGAAGACAAACAACAAGTGCCAGGCGTGTGGACAGACACTTACTTCCTCTGACTTCAGTGTATCTGTGACCAAGATCTAAACTGGAAGTTCAAAACTTATGTAAACTTCAGTGCGAGCTTGGTTTGCATCTACACTAATGGGTTTTCTGCTTGAGATGGTTATTCCATTGCCAGTTGAATGTATGAGAGCAACTATCCTACCTCCTTCCCATACCTCGACCATGTACTCTTTCGTTCCAAACTCTTTGCCCAAACGTAATTCAACCATAAGTTATGGTAAATCTACAATGACATAACCATTACGAACCTTAACATCATAAAGTATCAAGTCACCAGACTTTCTCCATTCAGGATCCTGCTCTATCCATGTTGGGTGTTCTTCCTTCCATGATGTCATCCTTTCTAACTTACCTGTTGAGATATTAAACTCGTAGTTATGCAAGGGACAAACAAGATTATCGCCATTAAACCAGCCCTTATGCAGGTAAGAACCTTTATGTGGACAGTGCGCTACACATGCAAACATCTTTCCCTTCCTTTTTCCAACAACAATTTCAACACTATTAACATTAAAAAGTCCAAGTGAGTTGTCCTTTACATCGTCAACCTTGCAAACAGTTACCAAGGTCATATCAAAAAAAGGGGTTTAGTGCGTTGTATGTAGCTGTTTATGGACATGCGGAGATTCTCCGATGAATCTCCTTCTGAAGTGTGCTGATGGTCTGCCATACAGTAACTCTAGGAACCAAGCCTCATGCTCAATTTCTTCCTGCATTATATTTTGTGCAATATCATATGTTCTCGGATCCTTGCCATATGTCATTTCACAAACTTGACCCCAGGATTTGATCGCACACTGTTCAGCAGCGAGTAGAATTTTGATAATTTCGTTAATGTCAGTCCAGTCCTTTGGCAAGTAAGCATCGGGACATGCTGAAAGATCAGCAAACTCTCTTATGTCCCTTGGCAACGAACCACCGAGCTCATATATTCTTGGTGTCATTGCTTCAAAATGGTTCCTGTCTTCAATTCTTGCATCTTCGACAATTTCCTTTATGCCCTCGCCCTCGAGCCCGGTGCAGTGCATCCTTAGTATAGTGTAATAATAGTAAGTTGTAAACTCTGCTCCTACTCCCCCGATCAGCATATCAACAAGTTTCTTGACATTAACACCAGCTTTCTCTACCACTTGCACAGCAACTACATCTTTGTTACTTATTGACATCGATGGATTACTCCTCTTGCTTGATTTCTTTACCATACAGGTTCGCTTAACATTAAGCTCACTGCAATAATTATAAACCTTCTGCTAATCTCGTTCATGATAAGCTCAAGTGAAGTTGCTTGTGTATGCAAGTAAACTATGTGTTTTACCTTCTATCCGATCCATATGCTGCTGGTTCTTATGCATAGGCATGAGCAGTTTAGACTTGATATTGATAAAGCGAGAACCACACTGTATGCAGAGGTTCTAAAGTTGGCACCAGTAGAAACAAGGCTTGGCAGTGTAGAGAGGAATCTACAGGAGCAAGTCGTTGTTGATGTATTTAGCGGTGAAAAAGTGCACGCGAATATGCTTGCCAATGAACTTGTCATTATAAGGAAAGTCTTGAAACTTGTATCGGATATTAAGGTAGTTTTTGAAACTTTGATCGTGAGAATAGGCACTATAAAGGATTACAACGAGCTGTTTGATGCAGTAAATCCTGCAGTCACAAGTTTGAAGGAATTGCAGAATGATCTAGCACAGGTTGTGCCAGCTGCAAGGGAGACATTTGTAAATATGTCCGACACATTTTCCAATACACTGATCGCTCTTGATATAACAGATGGACCCAGTCCGAGCAAGGTGACGGATGATGCTATACAGATACTTGAAGAGGCCAGCAGCGTTGTGGAAAACGAGTTGAAGCACAAATTCCCAACTCTGCCAGAAACCAAGGCAAAGGATAGAGTTCCGATAGAAACTTAGTATTTAAAGGAGATAGGAGCTCTCCGCGCAATTTGCAAGCAATAAATTATTATCCTAGTTAGGCAATATTATTTTACAAGGTTCTTTTAATCAAACAAAATTAGTAGAGAGGTTAAATGGAATTGAGTCATGTTGAAGCGAAGAAGGGTGGTGTTCTGGAGTCAGCTTCAAAGCGGGTTCGGATGATCTTCTCCGTGATGGCAAGCCCAAACAGGATAGATATTCTTAGAATATTGAATTCAAAGGGTCCATTAACATATTCAGAACTAAAGGCACTAGCAGGGTTCAAGTCAAAGAAGGAGAGTGGCAAGTTCGCCTACCACTTGAGGAAGTTACTCAGGCAGTCACTTGTTGCTCTGAACAAGGCTGAAAGAAGGTACACCATTACAAACTTGGGCAAACTGGTGCTAAGCCTTGCTAGGCAGATCGAGGAGCGGTCTATAATTGAAAGTGGAAAGATGTACGTTAGAACTTCAAATCAAATGATAGAGGAGTTCAACTCCCACAAAATAATCCAGTCTCTGGTTAGGGAAGCAAGTGTACCATTGGAACTTGCGCAGAAGATAACAGAGGAGGTTGAAAACAAGATCTACAAGTTCCAAACTGCATACCTAACCGCTCCCTTGATACGGGAAATGGTAAATTCAGTTTTGATTGAACATGGCCATGAAGAGTATAGACATAAATTGGCTAGACTAGGTATGCCAGTCTTTGATATCGCTCAGATGATGAACAGCGTAGATGAGGTCAAAAACGGAATTGAAAGTGTGCTAGCAAAGACAGCTCAAACAGTTTTCTCCGAATACCTTGTCTTCAACACGCTTCCAAAGGATATAGCCGATTCGTATTTAGCTGGCGATATACACATATCAAATCCTGGAACCTGGGGTCTTATACCCGATTCCATATTTATCAATATAAACGAGCTTGCTGAAGAAGGAATAAACCTAAAGGGCAAGTTCCTGAACGTGTCAAGAATAAGCTCTATCAAGAGCGTAGATGATTTCTGCTCTTGTCTTGCACTGCTCAATAGTCTGCTGAGCAGGGAAGCTTCAACCGAAGTCTTTGTAGATGAGATAATACCGCTTATTCAAAGGTGTGGAAGCGATAGCTCGTTGGCGAACAAGTTTGCGAAGGCTCTCATAATAGGTTCCAGCGCTCCATCGCATTCACCAACATCTCCAAACATGTCCTTGAACGTCAATCTAGATGGTTCGGAAAAGAAGTATGTCGATGCTGTGCTGAAGGGGTATGAGACGTATGTGCATGCAACCCCAATGCCCAGGATAGGACTGGTCTTGACATACAGCAACGGTGCTGTAAATGATTATGCTGACAAGATCTCCAACATCGTGCGTGCTGGAGGTGCAATAACATTGCTGGGCAATCCAAATCAGGTAAGGAGTGCCATGGGTGTATCAAGGAGCTTGGGTAATGGACAAAGCGCCAACACTGTGATGTTATTGCAATCACTAGCAATAAACCTGCCCAGACTTGCCTATGAATCAAACAAGGACGAAACATACTTCAGAGCTAGGCTTGCGCTTCTGATAAAGCCCGCAATAACCGCACTTTCTATTAGGAAGAAGACAATAACCGATCTAACAAGGAAGGGCCTTATTCCTACACTTGCAGACAGCACTCAGTTCATGCAGAGAGGAAGTGCAAACATGGTTGTAAACTTGGTTGGTTTACACGAATCTGTTGCAAACATACTCGGCTACGACGACACAAATAGTTGCTTGGATGTAGTCCAAAAAGTAATCAGGACATCAGTTGATGTTGCAATAGAAAAGGGGAAACAGACTGGAGACGATGTTGGTATAGCGATGATAATTGATGATAGCGCTACCAGATTTGCTGCTCTAGATACAGGAAGGTATGGCAAGATCTTGCTACAAACGAGCAATAATGCATATTCGCAAGGAATGGTCATACCTGCTGCCGATATGATAGAGATTAAGAAGGATTCTCCGATAATAAAGGAGTGCAATGCTATGGAAAAGTTGCTTAATGGTGGACTTTCTGTAACTCTGGATGTAAACAATACAATGAACAACACCGATGTCAAGGCAGCAATAGAAAGTGCGGCAGATATGCTAACATTCTTTAGAGCAAGAATGAAGGTTTTTGTTTGCGGCAACTGCGGTCAGAAGAGCTTAGAAGTTATAGACAAGTGTGGCTCATGCAGATCTCCACATATCCTGCAAGGATATGCCTAACATTCATCTTTTTGTCAATAGATGTGGAAGCAAACTTTTTTGACCGCTATGAGTTCATAAAAATTTAGTAAGCCTTAAGAAGCTGATCATAACTAAGTAAGAGGGGATGGCGGGAACTACTGATACTTTCAGATCAGACGTATCTACTGTAATAAACAAGATAAGAAAGAGGGATGGCAGGGTTGTCGACTTTAAAGCATCGAAGATATCAAACGCTATTTACAAAGCACTTGTTGCAACCAATAGAGCTGACTATCCGTTGGCGGATAGGCTAACAAGCAAAACTGTGCAAAGGCTTGTTCAGCAGGGCTATGACGAGGCCGATGTGCCAAGTGTTGAAGATGTTCAGGACATCGTAGAATCCGTCTTGATCGAAGAAGGTCTATCGGAAACTGCAAAGGCATACATCCTTTACAGGCACGAAAGGAGAAAGGTAAGGGAGGAGAAGATGAAGGTCCTTGAGCGAACCTCTCTAGATGAGGTAGACAAGGCCTTCGATGTAAACTCCTTGCGTGTGCTTGCATCGAGATACCTGCTAAGAGATGAAAATGGCAGGATAGTTGAGAGTCCAAAGCAAGTATTTGAACGCGTAGCAATTCTGGTAACCTTGCCAGATGTAATGAGGGACCAGAGGGTATTTGGTCTTAAGGCAGGTGTAAAGCAGAGTATCGAAGAGCTTAACGACTATCTAGGCAGATTAAATGAACTGGATAAGAGGTTCAAGATCGGACCATACACTCTGAACAAATGGCATATTGAATCTCTGCTTATGATCTACAAGGATCTATCAGGGCAGGGTCAGATGAAGGTAAGCGTAAGCGAATTGCTAAGAATGTTTGAAGACGGCAAGTTCGATGATTATGCAAAAAGAGTAGAGGAATACAATAGTCTAATGGTAGACAGGGACTTTCTACCAAATTCACCAACTATTATGAATGCTGGCGCAAGGCTTGGACAACTGTCTGCATGCTTTGTGCTAGATATGAGAGATGATATGTACAGCATAATGAAGTCATCGACAGATGCTGCGCTGATCTTCAAATCTGGAGGAGGTGTTGGTATCAACTACTCCAACCTAAGACCTGAAGGTGACATTGTTGCATCAACATCTGGCGTTGCGTCGGGACCAACATCATTCATGCAGATCATAGATACTGTAACAGAAGTTGTGAAGCAAGGCGGGAAGAGGAGAGGAGCCAACATGGGAATACTAGAGGCTTGGCATCCAGACATCGAAAAGTTTGTCACTGCAAAAACAAAGCCAGGTGTGTTTGAAAACTTCAATGTAAGCGTTGGTATCTGGGAAGACTTGTGGGACGCTATAAAGAACAAGAGTAAGTATCCATTAAAGAACCCGAGAACTGGGCAGATCGTAAATTTCATCGATGCAAACCAGTTGATCGATCTTATTGCATTAAGTGCATGGCAGAGCGCAGAGCCCGGCGTTCTGTTCTTTGACATCATGAACAGGTACAATGTCATGAAGAGAGCCCAAGGATTTATCAGAGCAACAAATCCGTGTGGAGAGCAAAGTCTGTATCCATATGAATCATGCAACCTTGGATCGATTAATTTGGCAAACTTTGTCAAGCGAAGAGCTGATGGAGAATTTGAATTTGACTGGCAGAGGTATGAGCAAGTAATAAGACTTACAACAAGATTCCTTGACAACATTATTGATTCGAACAAGTATCCCGTTCCAGAAATCGATGTTGCAAGCAAATTAACAAGAAGAATTGGTTTGGGGATAATGGGACTCGCAGATCTATTTTACATACTGAAGATACCATACAACTCAAAAGAAGGATACGAGTTTATGTCAAAGCTTGCAGAAGCGTTGTCATACTATAGCATCGAGGAGAGCGTTCAGATTGCTAGGAACAGAGGTGCATTTCCGTTGTTCAACGAATCCGAATATGTGTATGGAAAGATACCAATAGCTGGTTATTACGAAGTTCCAAAGAGCCAGCACTCGTATGACTGGGACTCTTTGATAGACAAGATAATGCGCTTTGGAATGAGGCACTCGCAAACAACTACAGTTGCTCCAACTGGAACACTTTCTATGATTGCAGATACATCAAACGGAGTGGAGCCTATGTTTGCATTGGTTTATGAAAAGAGAGTTACAGTAGGCAGATTTTTCTACACAGACAAGGTGTTCGAAGATATGCTCAAGGTGCAAGGACTTTACAGCGATGAATTGCTGGAGAAAATATCACAGAATTATGGCTCAATAAGAGCTTTAGATGGCATACCAGAATGGATACAGAGAGTATTCGTTACTGCGATCGATGTTCATTGGGCAGATCACTTGATGGCCCAAGCTGTTTGGCAGCGGTGGGTAAGCAATGCAATTGCAAAGACGATAAACATGCCGAATGATGTAACTGCAGATGATGTCAAGTGCTCATACTTACTTTCGCACGAGCTAGGCCTAAAGGGAGTCACTGTATTTAGGGACGGATCAAGACACCAGCAGGTATTGCATATAACAAGTGATTCGAAAGAGAAAAGATTCGATATTCTGCCAAGTGATTACGTTGTAGATTACATAAAGAACAATATCAAGGATGAGTTTATCTACAAAGAAGTAGAGAAAGTGATCAAGGTGGCAGAAAGGAAGAACGGTCAAGAGTATGTGCAAAGAGTGATGAAACCACAAGCACAAACAGAGATAGAACCGTGTCCATTGTGTAATGGAAAAGTCATATACATAGAAGGATGCAGCAGCTGTGTTGAGTGTGGCTGGAGCAGCTGCGTATCTGGTTAATCTGCCTTGATTTTGTTTTAAACTTCTTCATTAAGCACAACTGCAAGCAGTGTTGCTCTAACATCCTTACCATAAGCTACCTGCTTGAAGTACTTTGCACTTGATTTACTATCAACATCATGCCCCACCTCATCCAGTCTGGGCAGTGGGTGCATTACGATAGCATCGCTTTTTGCACCCTCCAGCACCTTTGAATCTATTATGTAACTTCCCTTCACCTTTTCGTACTCCTGCGCATCTGGGAACCTTTCTCGCTGAATCCTTGTAACATAGATCACATCCAGTTTGCTCAAAACATCGCTAAGAACTTCGTGATCTTGGATCTTGATCTTGTTCTCTATTTCGTAAATTGATTGTTTCCTTATCTTCAATAATGGAGGAGCAATAAGATGAATTTCTACGCTGTAATTTGTTAAACCATACAGCAAGGAGTAAACGGTTCTACCATACTTTAGATCTCCAATTATACCAATCTTCAACCCATCTATCCTATTTTTCTCCTTTGATATTGTGTAGAGGTCGACCATCGCCTGTGTAGGGTGTTCTTCGGTTCCACTACCAGCATTTATCATTGGCTTCTGCGCTACTTCGGCAGCAAACCTGCTCGAACCATCCAACTGATGTCTTAACAGTATGATATCTGAATAATGATCAATCACTCTAACCGTATCTGAAAGGCTCTCTCCTTTTTCCAGGGATGACGATTTTACATCTGTGATTCCAAGTGAGCTGCCCCCTATAGATGCCATTGCAGCTTCGAAACTTAATCTCGTTCTTGTGCTCGGCTCAAAGAACAGGTATCCTAGGATCCTTCCTATAGCAAGTTCCCCTTTTTCATTCGCCTTCAATTTGCTCAATCTTTCAGTTGATTTGAAAAGAAAATTCAGATCTTCTCTTTTGAACTCTTTGATCGAAACTACGTCCCTACCATAGAAGGGGTTCTTCATAGCTTCTACCTACAATATGGTTATAAACGGACATATACAAAGTATTCCCATGTCTGAAGCTCAACTTCTTGTGAGAAGAATTAAGGGTGGCACTGTGATCGATCACATAGACGCTGGGATGGCGCTCATTGTCCTCAAGGCATTAAACATTACTGGAAAGGAAGGTAGTGTGATTACGGTCGCCATGAATGTGCCCAGCAGCAAGCTTAAGAGAAAGGATATAATCAAGGTAGAAAACAAGTTCCTGGAGTCAAATGAAACAAACAAACTCGCACTTCTAGCACCAAAGGCTACAATCAATATAATACGAGATTACAAGGTGGTTGAAAAGAGGAAGGTTGAGCTCCCAGACACATTTGTAGGAATCTTCAAGTGCTCGAACCCAAAGTGTGTTACAAACAGCAAGGAAGACATCGTTGTAATTATAGATGTTATAGACAAGTCAAAACAAACTTTGAAGTGCAGATACTGTTCTAGGATTTTGAATGTTAGCGAACTAATTTACTAATGAAAGATTATCTTAGATAAATAGGCGTTTTGAAGGAAAACTACGATAACTTCAATCTCCCAAGACGGATCTTAGTATGAACAACAGTACTATAACAGCAACTGTAATGTTGACAATCTTGAATACCCTCGTTATCAAGTAAAACTTTCTCTGCTGGGGGTTCACGAACTTAGGTCTGAAGAGCATCCTGCTAGGGGTTGTTAGGTACCACTTACCGCAGTCATAACATATCGCAAAGTAAGCAGACCTTACACGATATTTTCTGCACAAACATCGCGGGCATCTTATTTCCAATACGACAATATCGTTTGATATCCAACTAATAAATTGACTGCTTTTTTCATAAATTTGTATTATTCTAAATTCCCAAACTTACCAGAAAAGCACGGCAACTTTAACATCTATTTTTGACATCACCAAACTTGACACAGCCATTATTAAGATTCTAGTATTGTAAGAATTGGTATACTAAAAATTAATATAAGGCTCACAAAAATTGCTATCTGGAATGGCAGACCCATTATTAGCAGTTGCAGCAGCTATTGCGATAGCCGGAGGGTTGATAGGTACAGGTAACGCGCAGCAAGGCATTGGTGCCGCCGGTATGGGCATAATAGCGGAGAAACCAGAAAAGTTTGGTCAGGTTTTGTTCTTCTTCGTCATTCCTGAAACCCTCTGGATCATTGGTTTCGTGTTGGGAATAATCCTCCTGCTTGACATACTTTAAAGTGAAATTGTATTGAGCTCGGAGACCTTCCTTAGAGAGATCGAGAATCGCAAGAGAAGAGAGTTAGAAGCACTGGATAGGGAATTAGCTGAAAGGAAGGAGGCTTTGCTTCGAGACAGGAATGCAAGGGTTCAGGAGTTAAATGAACGTTATAAGAGGCAGGCTCACCTTAAATCAGAAAGGGAGGCGACTAGGATCGTAGAGGCAGCACGTCTGCAGGCAAAACGAATAATCTTTCAGGCTATTGATGCAAACTTGGATTCTGCCTTCGGTGTGATCAGACAGGATCTCAAGAATTATACTAAAAATACCCAGTACAAAAGGACGCTCGAAGAAATGATTAATGTCTCCAAGAAGAGGCTGGGTCAAGATGTGTTGGTTCACTGCAGACAAGAGGATCGCCACCTTCTGAAAGGTATCGGTGTCACTGTAAGCAACAATCCTATTCAGACTCTAGGAGGAATAATAGTGGAGAACAAGCAAAGGACTTTGGAGCTCAATTTCACTTTTGAAGAACTTCTCCGAACGCATGAAGAAGAGCTTCGAGCTAATCTTCTTGGGAAGGGATAGCCAGTGCCTACATCTCCATATTCTGCCTCCTTTGGTAGATTGCAGGCGCTCTCCCTAAACTTTCTCTCTAAGGACTACATGCAGAATCTTCTTCGAGCTAGAGATGTCAGTGAAATTGTTAAGCAGTTGGCGTCCACTTGGTATGGCCCTGAAATCGAGAAGGCTGCATCACTCTACAAACCCCCAGAGCTTGTTGAGGTAGCCCTCAATCGTCATCTGGTGGGAGTCAACAGGATCGCTATGGAGGCTTCACCTTTTAGCGGGAAATCTGCAATCAGGGCCTACTTGGCCAAGTGGGACATTCAAAACATTGAGCTTGTTCTCTCGTCAAAGAGTCTGGGAAAGACCATTACAGAGACGGAACATTTTTTGGTGTCTAATCGTAACTTACCTGCTGGAGTTTCAGGTGGAAATATTCCCCATGACGAGATCAAGATCCTGCTATCCCAACCTTCTGTCGAAGCCGTAGTTAACCAATTGGTTCGGTATGGCTACGGGACTGTATTGATGCAGTACTTGGGACAGTATCAAAAAACTGCTGATCTTGGTCCAATGATGGCGGCCTTACAAGGTTACTATTACTCTACACTTCTTGAGGCTCTCAAGTTCTTTCAAGGCGATGAGGCTGTCATTAGGGAGCTGATTAGGGCCGAAATAGACAAGAAGAATATTCTTAGCCTTTTGAAGGCTAAAGAGACTAACCTAGAAAAGGAAGTAGTCATTCAACACCTTATCGAAGGCGGAAACATTCCTACAGGCCAATTGGGAGAAATGTACATGGCTAAGAACGTAGAGGAACTTGCTAGAAATATTGACACCTTTTACAAGTTGGGAGAAGGATTCGAGCAGTATAAGAAGACCAGAAGGTTAACTGACTTTGAGGCAGCTGTTGACAAAGTTATAAGTGAGATGTACTTCAAGAGGTTGAAGACCCTTCCTCTTTCTATTGGAACTATATTTTATTTCGTTATGTTGGCAGAGCTAGAGCGGGAGAATATTCGTAAGATAGTTTATGGAAAGCATTATAATCTGCCAGTGGAGCGCATAAGCTCCATACTTGTATTTGGGTGAGAAAATGCCTGCCAAACCCAAAACCATTGGAACTGGAAGGATAGCTGTAGTGGGAGACCGGGAGCTGGTGATAGGGTATCGTCTTTTGGGGATAGACGATACTTATATTGCTGCAGGGGAAGAAGCCGTTCAGGTAAT
This sequence comes from Nitrososphaerales archaeon, assembly GCA_046759465.1. Taxonomy (GTDB): domain Archaea; phylum Thermoproteota; class Nitrososphaeria; order Nitrososphaerales; family UBA213; genus JBHICH01. Next base: position 47,779 of record JBHICH010000002.1, on the reverse strand, counting down.
GCAGAAACTTTTTTATTCAAATGACTTCGGTCTTATCGTGGCGAGCCAATCCGTCCGCGATGCACTCTCCCCAGCCTTCAGGGCTAAAGTTGAGGCATCAATAGAGCCACTGGTGATCTTTATGCCTTCACTTCGGGAAGGTATAAAGGAAGAATCTATATCAGATCTGGCGAGGCGGGTTCTCGGAGTAGATATCAAAATGGGTGAATGAAATAATGGACTCGATAGTAAATAGAATCTCAGGGCCGGTGGTAATCGCCAGTGGTCTCGAGGGAGCGCAGATGTACGACGTAGTGCGGATCGGCGAAGTTGGTCTCGTAGGAGAGATAATCCGCCTGGAAGGGAGTAGAGCAAGTATTCAGGTATATGAAGATACGACAGGTTTGAGACCGGGAGATAGGGTTGTCAATACCAAGCAAGCCCTCTCTCTCGAATTGGGACCTGGACTTCTTACCTCAATCTATGATGGGATTCAAAGACCGCTTGATGTTTTGAGAAAGCAAGGTGGGGACTTCATCAGCCGAGGATATGCTATCGCTGCTCTCAATGAGGAGAAGAGATGGGAATTCATTCCAGTTAAGAAGAAGGGTGAAGATGTCTCCCCTGGAGAAGTTCTGGGGGAGGTTCAGGAAACTCCTCTCATTAGGCACAGGATCATGGTTCCCTTTGCTGTTAAGGGTCAGCTTGTAGATATAAGGGAAGGGCAGTTTACGGTGAAGGAGACTGTGGCAACAATCCAAAATGCTAATGGAAAGGTGGATGTTGGTTTGTCTAGTCGGTGGCGGGTTCGTACTGCTCGACCAGTTTTGCGAAAACTTCCGCCAGAAGCTCCACTTGTAACTGGACAACGTATCCTTGACACGTTCTTTCCGGTTGCTAAAGGTGGTAATGCCGCGATCCCAGGTCCCTTTGGCAGTGGCAAGACGGTCACTCAGCAGCAGCTTTCGAAGTGGGCCGATAGCAGCGTGATCGTATATGTAGGATGTGGCGAAAGAGGAAATGAAATGGCTGAGGTTCTTGCCACATTTCCAGAGCTCGAAGACCCCAAGTCAAAACGTCCGTTGATGGAGCGTACAATTCTTATCGCTAATACTTCTAATATGCCAGTTGCGGCCCGGGAGGCGAGTATCTATACGGGAATAACAATGGCCGAATACTATCGGGACATGGGATTTGATGTGGCACTGATGGCCGACAGCACCTCTAGGTGGGCTGAAGCACTGAGGGAGATCTCTGGAAGGATGGAAGAGATGCCTGGCGAGGAAGGATATCCAGCCTATCTGGGGCGAAGACTGGCCGAATTTTATGAGAGGGGAGGCAAAGTTGTGGTCATTTCGCCAGAGGAACGCATAGGCTCCGTGACCGTAGTTGGAGCAGTCTCACCTCCCGGCGGGGACTTTTCTGAGCCTGTATCGCAGAACACTCTCAGAGTGACAAGGGTATTTTGGGCACTTGATGCGAGTTTGGCTTCTAGGAGACACTTTCCTTCCATCAACTGGCTGACAAGCTATTCCCTTTACGTGGACGAGATGAGTGATTGGTACAGGAAGGGTGTTGCCAAGGACTGGATAGATCTACGTAAGGAAGCTTTGGAGATACTGCAGAGGGAATCTGAACTCCAAGAGATTGTTCAGCTTGTAGGATTTGATGCGTTACCAGAACCCCAGAAGGGGATTCTAGATACTGCTCGCTCGATAAGAGAGGACTACTTGCAACAGAGTGCTTATGACGAGGTAGACACGTATACATCGATCAAAAAACAGTATCTGATGCTCTCCACAATTCTTGAGTTCGGTAGGAAGGAGATGCAGGCAATAAAGCAGGGTGCTCAGGCGTCACAAGTTAGTGCGTTGGAGGTAAAAAACAAGATATCTAGAATCAAGTGGACTCGTGAAGAGGAGACGGAAGAGTTGGTTAATCTGATCAGGAAGGATATGGAAGAGCAGCTTGGCAAGCTACTACAGGAGGTGGCTGCCTGATGTCATCGATAGCCTACAAGACTATATCGAATATCGCAGGTCCCCTGGTTTTTGTAGAGGGTGTGAAGAATGCAGCTTTTGGTGAGATGGTAGAAATAAAGCTTCCTAGTGGGGAGAGGCGCCAAGGTCAGGTTCTAGATTCGAGACAAGGATTAGCAGTGGTCCAAGTCTTTGGGCCGACTTTGGGGATGAGCATTGCTGGAACCTCAGTAAGGTTCCTTGGCGAGACCGCTCGACTGGCGGTTTCGGATGAGATGCTAGGAAGGGTCTTCGATGGTCTGGGTAACCCCAGAGATGCTGGACCTAAGATCATATCTAAGGAGAAGCATGACTTGGTTGGTTCAGGGATAAATCCATACTCAAGGGAAGAGCCTTCGGAGTTCATACAGACAGGAATGTCTAACGTTGATGGAATGAATACCTTGGTAAGGGGTCAGAAGCTTCCAATATTCTCGGCATCAGGTCTTCCACATAATCTCTTTGCAGCTCAGATTGCGAGGCAAGCCAAGGTTCTTGGAACCTCGGAGAGCTTTGCTGTTGTTTTCGCTGCAATGGGAATCACAAGCGAGGAGGCAAACTTCTTCATAAGGCAGTTTGAGGAAACAGGGGCCCTGGGGAGAACGGTTCTATTCCTTAACCTATCATCCGATCCATCGATGGAACGTATTCTTACTCCAAGAATGGCTTTGACAACTGCTGAATTTCTAGCATATGAACGCGAAATGCATGTTCTTGTTATATTGACGGATATGACCAATTACTGCGAAGCCCTAAGAGAGATTTCCGCAGCTCGTGAAGAAGTGCCTGGAAGGCGTGGTTATCCAGGCTATATGTACACAGACTTGGCAACTATTTATGAACGCGCTGGTAGGATAAAGGGTAGGAAAGGCTCGATTACTCAGATCCCCATCCTCACGATGCCAGCTGATGATATCACCCATCCTATTCCTGATCTGACTGGTTACATCACAGAAGGACAACTGGTAATGAGCAGAGAACTGCATAGGTCCGACATCTATCCGCCTGTTGATGTTTTGCCCAGCCTTTCTCGTCTTATGAATCGAGGTATAGGTAGGGGACAAACAAGAGAGGAACATAGAGGTCTGGCGGATCAGCTCTACGCATCATACGCTCAAGGCAAGGACTCTAGGGCTCTCTCGGCCATCGTTGGTGAAGAGGCACTTAGTGAAATCGATAGAAAGTTCCTGAGAATAGCTTCCATCTTTGAGGGCAAGTTCGTAAACCAAGCATTGGACGAGGATCGGTCTATAGAACAGACTCTTGATATTGGGTGGGAGGTCCTCGATGAGCTCTCGGAATCAGAGATGAAGCGAATCAGACCCGAGTTCATAGCCAAATACAGAAAGAAGCAGGGAGTCGCTGAGCCTATGGAAGTAAGGTAGCGTGGTTGGACATGCCAGTCTCCATCGACATTCGCCCGACACGTATGGAATACATTCGCACTAAGCGCAGAATTGTGATGGCCACAAAGGGGCTTAACCTTCTTAAACTGAAACGTCAAGCCTTGATTCTAGAATTCTTTGCTATAAGTAAGAAAGCAGCAACTCTCCGAGGTGGGCTTCATACTAGATTGTTGCAGGGCTATGAGAGTATAAGGATGGCTGAGATGCTGGCAGGAGCACTGAGACTGGAAAACGAGGCGATGAAGATCCCCAAGCTTCGTAAGCTTCAGATACTGCCAAAGAATGTGATGGGTGTTCGAATTCCTCAATTAGAAGGTGGGGAAGGCATGGCTGACTATCCAGAGATGTTCTTGGAGCTTCCCACCTCGATTAACGAGGCGATCAAGACATTCCGGCAAATCCATCAAATAGTATTGGATGTGGCAGAAAAAGAGACTGCTCTGAGGAAGCTTCTTTATGAGATCGAAAAAACGAAACGCCGATCCAATGCTATTGAGAACGTGCTAATACCTAGGTTGGAGGCAGCTGTGAAGTATATCAAGTTCAGGTTCGATGAGATGGAAAGAGATACATTCATCATGCTGAAGACTGTAAAGCGAAATATGGGAGAGCGGAAGGATGCTCGTAAGGCATAAGTTCGTGGATCCCCCGCAGAGAAAGTTTTACTTGATAAAGAGCATATTCAAAATTCTCAACATTGCAGTTGCCCCTATTGTACTATTGTTTATACGAAGATCTGTCTTAGGAGATTAAGGATGATGGAACCACAAGAAAAATACGTGAAATCGCTGAAGCAAATTAAAGAGGCGGAGGAGACGGTAGAGAAGGAGGTTGAGGCCCGCAGGAAGGTAGTTCAAGAAGAAGTTCAAAATCTACAGGTTGCCATGGAATCAGAGGTAGAAGCGGCGCGAAAGGAAGGTGAGCACATGGTGGAAATGAAAGTTGAACAAGCCAGACAGGAGGCTCAGAAGGAAGAAAGGAAGATCTTGGATGATGCAAAGAAAAAAGCGGCTGGGATATCTTCTAAACCGGTGGATGCAAAAATCGTGCGTACTATTATAGAAGAGATATTGTTAAACCATCTTTAGGTGTGTATTGATGTTAAAGCCTGTTGCGATGAAGCAGATAGCTGTTCTGGGTTTGCGGGAGAACAGACAAAACGTTGTATCTATTCTTCATGACTTGGGCGTTGTGCATCTAGAACCCTTATCGAAAAGCGTTGCTGGGATGCTTCGAAATGAGCGGGACGACGATCTGAATAGACAGGTTTCAGACCAGCTGCTCAGAATTAGGGCTCTAAAGAGTGTTCTTCCTGCTCAGTTGGTTTCAGAGTGCTGTCGCTTTACATCCTTGGATGAGCTAATAGAGACTGCCCAATCCATTACTATCGACGAAAAGGTTGCTTCCCTTGAAAGACAGAAAGAAGATCTGCTTACCAAGCTGAAGGAGATCGACGAAAACCTACGACTAGTGAAGGAGTTTTCGTTCTTCCCCGAAGACCTGAGCCTCCTTGAGTTGAGGTTGGCTCATTCATTCTTTGGACGGGTTGAATCTGAAAAATTTGCAGCCTTTAAAGAAGCTCTGCAAGTAGACTTCCAAGATATGGTTCTTTATTTTCAACAAGATAAGGATATCACCCGCTTCGTTCTTGTTGTTTTACCGGAATTTCCTTCCCATGCGCTTGCTACAGTGATCCAGACCTACGGAGCTAAACTGGAACCTGTGCCTCGGCTTTACGGCAAGCCAACGGAGCTTGTGGAGCAGCTAAAGAAGAAACGAAATGAACTTACGCAGACACTCCAGGGGATAGATCAGCAACTGAAGGAGATCTCGAAGCAACACTTCGCTACTATACTAGTTGTCGAGGAACAACTAGCGATCGAAAGTAGAAAGCTAGAAGTGGCCGCTAATCTTGGTGTTACCCACGATGTGTTCGCCTTGGAAGGATGGGTGCCAGTCCCTAAGCTTGAGCAGCTTAAGAAGACCCTAGATAGATATGCTCCAGGAATCACCGAAGTCTACGAGCTGGAAAGTGAAGAACTTCCTCCAACACTCCTTACGAATCCCAAGAAATTCAGGCTCTTTGAATCGTTCATCAGATTCTATTCCCTTCCATCTTCTAACGAGTTCGACCCTACTCTGATCTTCGCTATTGTCTTCCCTATATTCTTCGGAATGATGCTTGGAGACGTAGGCTATGGTTTAGTAATACTTGTTGGCTCGCTATGGGTGATACAACGTGTGGAGGGAGGAAAGCGTGGGAAAACAATCATGCCAAGGAAGTTGATCAAATTTGCCAAGCTGATACTCTCTCCACCAAGGATGGTCAAGTTGGCCAAGGCTATGATTCCTGGTTGCATCGTTGCAATTGGTTTAGGCTTTCTCTTCAATCTGTACTTCGGATTCCACCTTAATGGTTATCTATTTGGATTACTAAATGCCCAATTTGGCCTAAACCTTCCCTCCAATGGCACCTTTTTTGATCCCATAAGCAGCTTCGGGCTACGTAAGCTCCTCCTTATCAGCGGGTATATCGGACTAATTCTGGTATCTTTTGGGTTAGTTTTGGGCATTGTGAATCATTACTGGCAGAAGGAGAAACGAGGAATGTTGGGAAAGATCGGATGGCTCGTATTTGCCTGGGGAATCGCTCAATTGGGCTTGGCACTGATAGGTGGCCAAACCATTAATCCCATGAAAGATCTTGTTGCTGGTAGCTACTTCGGCATGATTTTTGCAGGCATAGGTTTGATGTTTCTTGGTGAGGGAGTTCGAGCTCTCATGGAGCTTCCATCAATCATCAGCCATATTCTCTCCTATACGCGAATTGTGGGGATACTTGTAGCCTCGGTGATATTTGCTCATCTGATTGATTATATATTCCTGAAAGCCTTGCACAAAAGTGAGTTGTTAATTATCACCGGAGCCGTGATACTGCTGGTGGGTCATTTCTTCAACAATATCATAGGGATTTTCGAGCCTGGTATTCAAGGAGCACGATTGATTTACGTTGAATACTTCTCAAAGTTCTTTCATGGACGAGGCAGACCATTCAGGCCTTTCGGGACTGCCCGACAGTTTACCGTGGAACAATACGAACTGGAGAAGACGGTGCAACCAGCGATCAAGAAAAAAGTAAAATATGCACCCATATTGCGACGTAAAAAGGGAAAAGTGGAATTAGAACAGCCCTAGACTCTATCGGTAAATCAATTCATAAATATTTAGAATTATGATTTGTAAAGACTTACAAATTAAAGTCAAACATGTTTTCTCCTCCAGGTCCGATTGGATCGGTGATGAAGAATGAGCCTGAAACTCTCCAGTCAACGTTATCGTTCTGCAAATCATTCCAAATTGGTGAAAAGAGCTCCGTCTTTCTTAGCTGAATGGTATCTTTCAATGTTAAGGGAAGGTCTGGAACAACGTAGTATACACCAGTGCCAGTTACCAAACCTTCTAGCCGCTCACCAATGTCTGACTGAGCGAGCCTGATGCCATTTGCAATCAAGTTATACTCTATCTCCTCAAGAACCAATGTGCGCCTATTTGGATTGAATACATCAAAGACCACCTCGATCTTTACATTCTCTGCATCTATCTTTTGAACCTGTATGTTGGTTAAACTAAGAATCACTTCCTTCATTTCCTGCGGTGTAGCTTCACTTGGTGATGTTGGACCTGGGAAAAAGCCCGACATTGCCATAAACGCTACTGCTGCAAGAATACTAGCACCGCCAACTGCAGCGCCTGCAAGCCCTTTGTTAACCACAAATTAAACTGAGTTTGTTTATCATTTAAAGCTTGTCATAAAATTTCACGTTTTTTGATTTTAGATTTTTCAAAAAGGCTTATACATACTACAGAAGAAATTTGATTGATGCAGTATCATCAGGCAGCATATATCGGTCAGGAGAGAGCAAGGAAGTCTCAGCATAAGTTGTTCGAATATTCTGGTTTTGCATTTTTAACAAAGACTGTAAAGCAGTCTGGAGAACAGTTTGAGCCGGTTGGCGACGAGGATTTGATAACCATGACAAGTAGTGAAGATAAAGTTCTGGTAATAATCTGTGATGCTGATGGTTACGCAAAGGCACAAACAAAACCCTTGCTACTAGAACAGGCAAAGAAGATTTATGAAAAGATGCTGAAGGATGGTTTTAAAGAATTCACGGGAGAAGCAAAGACTGTTAAGTGATTATTTTTGTTCCAACATCTGCACCACCAAGTGCTCGCTTGATTGTGTTAACATTTGCTTTGATCACTCTTGTAGGAATCTTTGATCTTTCTATTACCTTTAGGGCGACTATGTCCATAAGGTCGTATGCTCCTGCCATCGTGCTTTCGTGTGTAAGCATATTCCGTAATGCACGCATTTTGATCGTTTTTAAGAGCCTGGCATTTTTGTGAGTCCTTGGATCCGAATCATAAATACCATCAACATCTGTAGCATTAATGAACATGCTTGCGTTGATCTTTTCGGCTATCTGTGCAGATGTTGCATTTGTGCTCTGCCCAGGATGCAAACCACCAGCAACAACGATCTTGCCCGTCTCAACAGCTTCAACAACATCATGCAGGTTCTTGGGAATGTGGGGGTGTGCTGCAGTGCCTAATGCATATACAAGAAGCTGTGAGTTAAGCCTAGAGACTTCGATCCCTAATTCATCTAGGCTGGATTCATCTACACCAAGGCTCCTCGCTAGGTTTATGTAATGCCTTGCTATATGCCCTCCTCCAGCAACAACCACTAGCTGTGCCTTTTTGCTGTTCGACTTTAGCATAGTAGCATACTTGAGCAGTGATGTTTCACTTGAATTTTCAGAAAACACACTTCCGCTTAGTTTGATAACGATTCTTTTCTTCACATGCTCACCTTTTGGTACCATGATTCTACACCTGCGCCTAAAACCTTTTTCACAGATCTTTCAACCTTGGTTCTACTTTCACTTGTAGTATAAACCCTTATCATGTCCATAAAACCGGAAATCGAACTTATTACAGGAATGTCGTTTATTGATAATGTGTAATGCACCTTCTTGCCCTCAGAGTCCTTGCCCACAAGAACTATTGAACTTAGCTGCTGCTTGGCGGGCGTTAAGGGAACCGAAGGCGCTTTCGAGGCGTCGATGTAAACCTTGTTGGGATCAACATTAGCACTGCTTGCAATTTGGTCTGTCAGGCTCTCGAGCGTCTTCTTGCTGAAGAGCCTTCTTACAATGCTGTCACTCTTGTGCAGTATCTTTTCAAATACGCACTTCAGTAATCTTCTATTCATGTAGTCTCTAGCAAGCTTTGCTGCGAGTTTCAGATCGTCGTTTTTTGCATGTAACGATGTGAGCCTAACCATAGTGGCATCGTCTGTAAGTTCAAGATAGTTTTCAATTGAACTCTCTGTAAGCTTTAGCTCTTCGTCTGCAAGTATCATTGAGCGCAGTAACATAACCTCAGCAGATCTAACAGTTTTGTGAAAGTAGACTGCCTTGAACATCTCGTATCGAGATATCATCAATGATTCGAACGAATAAAGCGCAGCTTTATCTAAAGCTAGCGTGTTTTTGTCAACCTCGAAGGAACTTATTATTCGTTCAGCATCAACATTACCATATTTCGCACCTGTGAAGTATGAATCGCGAAGCAGGTAATCCATTATATCTGCACTTAAACCTCCAGCAATTACTTCGTTGAGAAATGTCATTTTTGATTCGCCGAAGCACAATGTGCTTATCGACTTTGCACTGAAGCCGTGCTTGCTAAGAATGTCTCTGATCACTGTTTGCTGTATTATCTTTCTGCCAATATCTTCATGTGTTATTTTGCTTCTTTCTGCCATTACCTCTTCAAACAAGTGTGAAAACGGTCCATGCCCAATATCGTGTAATAATGCTGCAAGTCTTAAAGTCTGGATCTGATCACCATCCATGTATCCTTTGTCCTTCAACACATTTCCAGCAAGACCAGCTAAATGCATTGTTCCTAGTGAATGTTCGAACCTAGAGTGCTGGGCACCAGGATATATTAGATGTGCGCCAGCTAACTGCCTTATCCTCCTTAACCGCTGAAAAGTATATGTGTCGATAATATCTCGTTCGACTGCTGACAAGTAAACGTAACCATGTATGGGATCGCTTATTTCCGCAACTGGCCTAAATACCATACCAGATAGATTGATGGATGTTGACTTAATGTTTTTGTTTTATCTTCTCTTCAACGATTTTCAAAATTTCCTTATGTACTTCTTCCTCGCTGCGATCGCCATCAATCAAAATCCAATTGTATTTGATAGCAAACTCCCGGTATAATCTTGATACGTTGTTCATTATATCATTGTTCGTCTCAAAAATGTCTTCCTCTCTCTGCCTCCTTTTGATTGAAACCTCTGGGGAAACATCGAGTACTATAACAAGATCTTCCTTGGGCAAGCCTGAATCGAGTGACTGCAACCACTCCAGCTTCAGGCCGCTTGCCAGACCATATACCAAGTTTGATTGATAGTATCTGTTCAGAATGACGACCTTGTTGGCCTTGAGCATACCTTCGATCGCTCTCTTCTTCTCCCATCTGTTGGCTGAGAGTAGCATATGCCTAACCTCGATAGGATAATCCCTTTTGCCATGAAGAAGTGCCTTGATCTCCTTGCCTATCTTTGTTGAGTAGTCTGGGAATGCACAAGTTTTGACGCTGAAGCGCTCTTTTGCAAGTCTGTCTGCTAATAACTGCGTTTGAGTAGCCTTCCCAGCCTTGTCACTTCCTTCTATTACTATGAGCATGCACTTACAGCCTTGTCACCTCATTCTATTACTAAAACTATCAGATTAATTCTACTATTTTGGCAAGGTCTTCCGCAGTCAAGTTGTAACTCTCCCGGTTGATTTCCAAATACGCCGCGTCCATGTTGCCGTAAGGTGCCTTGCAGGAAAATAGTGTTAGAACAAGTCCATCGTGATCTAACTTGAAACCGTTGCAAGGTTCGTGGGCTCTAATCAATGCTTTTGTGTTTGTTATTTTAAGTGCCTGTTCGGTAATATCCTTGCCGAAATACTTTCCATAGCCCCTTCCAGATGGTTCAGAGCCCTTTATTTCTCTTGGATCGTTCCAGAGTATTTCTTCCAGGTATCTGGTATTTGGATGTGTCTTGTTCGCAGTTGCAATATGATTTATGGAACTAAAACTTGTTGGCACTCCTGCGTGTAATATCAGGTAGGAATTTTCAAACAGAACGGCATGGTACATCACATCAAACAATGATCTTAGCGCTTGATAGATGGAGTTGCCTACACTGCCAAACTTTCCGAGTATCTGCTCTGGCAGATCATGGGGATAAAATGGCATATCGCTTGGTCCTTCATGATTTCCACGCATAAGTATAACACGATCGGAAAATCTTGATTTCAGATAGAGGATAACATAGTATACTTCAACAGACTCTTGGCCTCTATCGCCATAATCACCCAAGAAGATAATTCTGCTTGACAGATCGCCAAGAAAGTTGCTTTTCTGTAGTATAACAGCTAAACTCTGAAGATCGCCATGAAGGTCGCCTACAAGAATTAATCTGTGCCTCTGCACCATCCTGACCAGCCCTTCGTTGACTATTAAATCGCCCATAACAGCATCGCTTCTCTCCTTCTTCTGTATGGATAAGACATTCCTGATAAGAGCTGAAAATTCAGCATCGTTTGACAAAACCGCCTTCTCGATTATATCTTTAAGCACACAGCTTTTAATTCATTTAAAGATAAAAAACTTATATGAACAAATCTTGACATATAAAGAAGCCTCTCTAATAAAAAGAATCTGGTAATACATTGAATTGGCTAGAGCACGTGAGCTCGTGAAGCTTAAACTTGTCCCGAAACTGCATAATTTTTAAAACTCCGGAAATGTAATTGAATATATGATACCAAAGGATGATGCAAACCAGATAATACAGATGCTCGCACAGGGCTTGGCAAAAGTTAAGGTGCAGGCTGATCAGAAGGATTATGTGTTATTGGATCTTAGTAATGACATACAGGCAGAGGGCAGCAGTGAGAAGTACTACACTATAGGACCTTTGATAATAAGCAATGACATTGAGAAAGTAACTAGGCTTAGACAGCAGATAAGGGAGATCATCAATAAAGAACTTGGCATTAAGAGACAATAACCCAATCCTGGTACATGCATGAATTGCAACGAACAAGCAAAGGTACTTAATTTCCAATTTCTTCGATCCCTAGAGATAAGCGTGCCAATGTTATTATCCCCTGAATCTCATTAACTTTTTAGTTGAGCCAATGATATAACATATCCATCCAGGTCCACTATTGCAGCATGCCTTCCAAATTCTTCATCCTTGGGCTCTTCAAGAAATTTAACTCCTTTACTTTTTAATTCATCACATAAAGAATCCAAATTGCTTACCACAAAGCCTATGGAAACACCTATCTTTGGACTCTTGTCAGTAATCTTATGCTCTTCTGTTGAAAGATGTAATGCCAGCAACGTTTCACCATGCAGGAATTCAGTCCAGTTCTCTGATTCTGACTTCAATGGCAACTGCAGGAGATTTTTGTAAAAATTGATTGATTCTTTCATATTGGATACAAACAGAATTACATATCCTATTTTATCTAGCAATTTGTTCGATTCTTGCTTTTCATGCTATGATATTTATGCTTTGCAGGTATAGCTTTTATCCTAGAAAAAGGCAGATTACAGAATCGATCTATCCTATGCTGTCTTGGTTTGTTCAAGTGAATAGTTCTTTAGAATCTCCTTAAGCCTCTCCGAATCTTCGTACATACTCACAGTATGTCCCGCAACATGAACTTTCCTCGCTTTGCTGTTTGCTATTTTGTGGGCGACAATCTCTAATTCGTGATCATTTAAGTGATGCAACCTTCCCTTCAATTTTCCATGCAGCCTTGTGTATAGAACATCTGATTCATAGATAGGCATTAACAGGCTAATATCAGCTGCATGAATAACGTTGTATTCTTGAATCAGCTCAACGAAATTTTTCGCGAAATGGCTTGCTCCCTTAACTTCCCATGCTAGCTTTACATCATCAAGATATGCTCCGTTCAAGAACTGATCCATATTCTTCATGAAATCTAGTTTGAATTGGAAGTCAGGGAAAGTCTGGATGACCATTATTTTTGCTCCTAGGATCTTACAGATGTCGAGCATGGTCTCGTAAACCAAAAGCGCATCATCAACCTTGTTGCTCCGTAGTGAAGCAACAACAGCTTGATTACATTTCACGCTAAAAGAAAAATCATCATGAACTGTCTTTCTCCAAGAGGCAACCTGCTCGAAGTCCGGAATTTCGGTTGCAGTGAAATTTACCTCTACAAAATTAAACTTTTTTGAATACTCGTAAAGTTTGTTTCTTCCTCTTGGGACAGGATAGTAGGCCCACCCTCCAGTTCCGATATATGTTTCCTGCGTCAAGCTTTAGTCCTCCGCAAAGTAGTCGGTGATTTTAGGATAAGGCTTGAGGGGTTCTGCTTCATAACCTAGTTTCCTTAAACTTTGGGCCAACTCCTCGGCATAACCATGGAAGGTATAGACATATTCTGGCTCGCAGGCTTTGACAAATTGCATAAGCTCGGTATAATCGCAGTGGTCGCTTAGAGGAAATGAGTAATCCAAACCAAGATAGTGCCTGTAACGCTGGATCAAAGACCAGCCACTGAATCCTATTGTCTTCGCCTTGTATTTTTCCTTGAGCACCTCGATCAGTTGGTTACTTCTGCTGACCATTGGCGATATCATCATCCAAGGACTCTTCTCAAGCAGGCCTTTCTCTCTTGCTTCTGAAAGACTAGTGCCATCAGGCAGGTCTAGACCCATATGCTTGTGAACCCAGTTCATAGTGTAGACTCTATCATGTACGTATATTGGCGACCAGTGACTGAATAGATAAGTGAGTTCTTGCGCCTTACCAAGGGGATAACCCATTAAAATTACAGGGAGGCCTTTGTCATAGCAATCTGCAATTGCCCTGTTGGTTTGTTCTATTATTTTATGCGTGCTCGGAAATACAAATTGTTGCTGGCCATAGGTTGCTTCTATTATCAGCGCTCTGCACTTCTTCGGCATGCAGCCATTTAGATATGCTCGATTCCTTATTGAAAGATCGCTGGTATAGAAAATTTCTCCTTCTATCAGTAGTGACTTCGAGCCAAAAATGTGACCAGAGTCGACAAGCTCGAAGCCTTCAAGTTCATGCTTTGCATCTAGGATCTTGTAGCCCCGTGCCTCAGCGATGTTGCGGGTTTCTTCTGACATGAGAAGATTTTCTTTTGTTACGGGCTCGTGCATGTGATCGTGGTGCGCATGCGACACAAAAGTAACATCGGATGTTACACTCTTATTCGGGTCAAGAGCAATGGTTTTAGATTTGTAGTGCAGAATAATCCCCTGATTGCCTCTTATATCCCAGTTTTGCAATCGCTTATTATAACTCGAGGTAAAATATTACCTTAATGGGAGAGCTTTATCTTGGTACCTCTGGATGGAACTATCCTGAGCCACCTCCTAACGGTTGGCTAGGAGTATTCTACCCTACAAGGAAGACTAAAATGCTGCAGCATTATTCACAGTTCTTCAATACTGCTGAGATGGATTCAACTTTTTATGAAAAGTTGTACTCGAATATGACTAAAGGTACTTTCATCGGTATCTCCAAAGCTGTGCCAGAGGGCTTCCTTTTTTCTCTCAAGCTGCCAGAAACAATAACCCACAAGAAAAGGCTGGATGCTAGGAAGGGTGCGTTTGATGATTTTCAGGAATTTATAGACAAAATTTCTCCGCTCAAGACAACTAACAAGCTGGGAGCGCTTCTTATTCAGTTGCCGCCGAGCTTCGGTGTCAGCGAGTTCAGGAACGTTCAAAGCTTTCTGGAGAGATTGCCCAGCAATTATGATTATGCGATCGAGTTTAGACATGGTTCGTGGCAGACAGAGGGTCCGTGGGAGCTCTTGAAGCATTATAACATCTCAGCCGTTATCACAGATTGTCCAGATCCAAAGCTTCAGTTTCTCTCCGAGATTTCGGTCACAGCGGAAAATTCTTTTATCAGATGGCATGGAAGAGGGAAGGAGAGTTGGTATTACTATTACTACAAGAAAGAAGAATTTGTGCCCTGGCTAGACAAGGTGAAGAAGATAGTTGAAGAGACTAAAAAGACATATGGATATTTCAATAATCATTTCTCTGCATGGGCTGTTGCAAACTGCTTGCAGTTTACTGAGATGATTGGAAGGATAAATGAGGAACAGAAAAAAGTTTTGAAAAGTGTTGAGATGGTATTGTCAGGCAAGGCTCCGACTCTAGACCAGTATCATTGATAGTGATGATAAATGGGTATAGCAATTAGTGGTATCCTGTTTGATGGTCCATATTCGTTAAGCAATTGGGATGTCCCTAGACAAGCTGCATTATATTCTATCCTGTACAAACAAACAGGGAATTGGAATTTGGCCTATGTTGGCGAAAGCAGTAATCTCGATGAGCGAGGCATTAGCTCACATCATAAGCGTGATTGCTGGATCGAAAGAGCTGGTTCAGAATCTAACCTGTATATAGCAATATATCCTATGCCAAATTCTACTGAACAAAAAAGGAAACGAATTGAGGCTAAGATCAAAATTGAGAACGAACCGCCATGTAACGATTAGTAGTCTTTAGTTCGAGTACTAATATCATTATTATAGTTGAGGAGAGAGGTAGCGTTGACAGTAAATTTCAATAGTGGATCAGAGAGTTCTATGTTTCTCCCTAAGCTAATCCCGTAAGCTGTGTACTAATCTGCTGGAGCTTTTCTGCGCTATCTTGATTGTAAGAATCGTCAGAGGATCTGGACTCAACTTTTTTAATAAAATACTTCCCACTGATGTTTTCTACCTCTGGAGACGAAGCCAAATAAACACATGTTTGAGCTCCTTGTTCTGGACTCAATATGAATGGTTTCATTACGCCAAAGATAAAAGGAATAAGGCCAGGACTACCACTGCCCAAATTTGTCCTGACGACACCAGGATGAAAGCAATTTACTGTTACACCAGTTCCGCTCAATCTTTTGGCCAACGCATATGTAAAAAGGATATTGCATAATTTTGACTGGCTGTAGGCCTGAAATCCGTTGTAGTGCCTTTCTCCCTGAAGATCGTCAAAGTTCACTTTTGCTCTAGTATGTGCTGATGAACTAACATTCACGATGCGTGCAGGGGAACTAGCCTTGAGCATATCAAGCAGTAAATTTGTCAATAAGAAGGGACCCAGGTGGTTTGTTGCAAAGGTAGTTTCGATCCCATCTACCGTCATAGAACGTCTCGTAAGAAAAACTCCAGCATTATTAATCAATACATCTAAATGGTGATAACTATCGCTAAAATCTTTAGCAAGTTGGTGTATAGATTTTTGTGAAGAAAGATCCGTTAACATTAAAGAGACCGACTCGTTTCCACTTTTTGCCTTAACCTCAGCAGAGGCAGTTTCAGCTCTCTTTCGATCACGGCAAACCATAACAACTGTAGCACCCATCTGTGCCAATCCGATTGCAGTTGCTTTGCCTATACCTGAATTACTACCTGTGATCATGCATACTTTTCCCTTCATTATGGTTGTATCCGCATTCTCAACATCTAGCCATTACCTTCGCTCCAGCCCTTTAAGAGTTAAGCGTGAATGTTATCTCAAATATTCGTAATCTTACAGACAGCGGACAGCTAATGAAATTGTTAAAAATACCTCGCTGCCAAGAGCGATAAGGCTAAAGCAAAGAGTGAACTTAACAAGTTGCTAGACTGTATGAAACTGCGTGTCTATGTTGATGGTTCCGGGAAACCTAAATCTATTTACGGTTACTACATCGAAGAAACTGGAGACGTTAAACATTTCAAAGGAGATAATCTAACTAATCATGAAGCTGAACTAATGGCCTTCATAGAGGTATTCAAGGATCAAGTTATACAACAAGCGGAGCAAGTTACCATCTATAGCGATTCTCAGAATGCTGTAGGTTGGCTGAATCGAAGGTTTGGAATTAACGAAGATCATATAAGGAATCTATGCCTTCAGGCATGGGAAATTATGAAGAAGTGCAAAAGTAAGCCCATGATACAATGGATAGAACGTGAGAAGAATCCCGCTGGTAAGATGTTAGGTAGCTAAAATTACAACTCGTTATCTGAAATGAATTTTATTTCAAGTTCCTTCCCTGCCTTCAATTCTGGCTGTAATTCGATGTAATAATCCTCATTCGCTATCTTGCTGAGTTTATATGAAAAAGAAGCTTCCAATAACCGTATTTCAAAACCGGTTGTAAAGAGAACCTTCGAGCGGAGATATTATGTAATAGATCGCACATACATAAGCATTAGAACTTGTTGCAAGCATGCATGTAGATTATGGAGCTCTACAAGTGCGTGAATTGCGGAAGGTATCTTCGTAGAGAAGAAGTTCTGAGGTTGAGCTTTAGAGGTTTCTTTCCTAGTTGCGGTAAGTGCGGTGGAAGGATAATACTATGCAAAGACTTCATCGAGCCAAGGTTCATCTGAACCTAAGCTATTAGGCTAAAAGTAAGATTCCAAATATTTTACGTATAGCATGAATATTCTTTGATCTTAATCTCTTCAGAGTAATGCTCCGACACTGCCAAAACAAGGGGCTTGATTATTTCATCTCTAATTTCATTCGGGAACCCGATATGATAAAGAACATATGCTGAAAGAGGAGCCTCATACGCATTCGATACAACTATGCGCGACGTTGAATCCGTTTTTCCTGCTCATATGATGCCTTCTCTGTAGCAATACTTATGAATTATAAGATTCAACAAATCGTTTGGGGACTATGGCGCAAAAGCACGCATACTACTGTTGGCATATCTGGAGGGCTTACCACTGGTGCTTTTGCTGTGAGCACTGCAGCAAATGCTGTGAAACATCTTGCATTTGTGGAAGCTGCGGTCATAATCAAGGAGATATGGCATGATCGACGACATAATTGAAGAGGCCAAGAAGACGTATAGCGAAATGTCCTTGCTAGAATTACTTGCATATGAAAATGTGTTGAGAAGGCGATTGTATGAAGGAAGACCCGACAATAAACTGAAGATATTAGATGAAATGTTGTGTTCGGAGATACAAAAGAAACTGCAATAGAAATATCAACTAGTGGCTCCATAGAAAAATTTCAATAATTTTATGACAACATCTTACTAGCTTCAGACCAGAGATCTTATATGTGTCCCAAATCCGGATGCATGATTCGCGACACCCCTGACTGTGGCTCTATGTACAGCAACTTATTCATATCATCCGGATAACTATAAGAACTTTTGAGTGGAGTTTATCCTATGCCGCCAAGTTTTGGGTTGGCTACGAACCCATCGATTGAGATCCTGAAGGAGATAAGAACCATCCAGAGAATGGGCATCGATTATGTAGAGATCGGGATAGAGGCGCCAGAGGGCAAGCCTCAGGTTCTTCAAAGAAAGATGCCACAGATAATGAAATTACTTAAAGCTTTTAAAACAAAACCTATCGGCCATACGGCTCATTGGATCGATCTTAGTTCTGATTATGAGCATGTGCGTCGCGGCTGGATCCTCGAATCCAGAAGGATTTTGCATATTGCAGAGAAGCTTGGACTTTCTCAAATCAATTTTCATGCCAACTCAAATGGAATGTTTTACGGAAAGAAGCGAAAGATGATGCTGCATAATTCGATAACTAGTTTGCAGGAGATTGTTTCGTACGCGAAGGACTTGAACATAGAAGTTATGCTGGAAAACATGCCAAGAAGCAGCAATGGAATTCACAAGCTGGATGAGTTCAGATATATCGTTAAGCATGTGCCGGACCTGCAGGTACACTTGGATATCCCGCATGCATTTACTTCTGGTGGCATGAAATCCGTGCTGGCTTATATCAGAACATTCAGGCATAAGTTGGCCCATATTCACTGGCACGACAATCATGGAGAGTTTGATGAGCACCTACCGATTGGAGCTGGTTTAATCGATCATAGACGAGTAGTCAAGGCGCTTAAAGAAATCGGCTACGAAAGTAGGATAACATTGGAGGTATTTACGAGCAAAAAGGACGCCAATAGGTCGGCAGAAAAATTGAAAGAGTTATGGGAAGCCTAGTTTAGTGTTTAAGGATCAAACTCATTGGTTTAGTCACCCTACCGGACGTGGTTGTAGGAATTAGGAGGGCTGCTAAGGCAATAGACTATGCTGAATACAATAACCAGACATATTATTAGATGAGAGCAATCCTTTTCACTGGCTTCATTCCTCCCAATGGTAATGTCTCAAAATAAGCAAATCTTGGAGTTCATGGTTACGATGATAACCGATCAAGGACAATACTTGACACTATGCCTAAGGCAAGAAATTAGGACAGAAGCTATAGATCCAGTAGAAATGATCAGGCAGCGAATTGATAGTATTAAAGATGTTGATGAGGATACAAGAACAGTGATGAAGAAAATCCTCCCAGCCTTAATACCAGTTCAGACAGCCGGACAAAAAATTGCTCTCTCACCGATTCAGATGAATATAACGATCAATAGGCAGATCTATGAACGAATTGGTACTCCAAAAGTTGGGGAGGCGCTCTTCGTTGAGCTTAGAAAGACATAGCGTCGATAGTCTGAATAGTCAAAAAGGAATAACCGTATTATCCTTATAAATGCAGAATCTACGAAAGCATCTAGTGCAAATAAAAAATTTCTTTATGTTCTTAGATTGCATTCCTTTGATATCAAGCCGAACTTTTGACTTGCAGGAGGGACATTTAACCTGCCTTTTTGCCATACTATAAAGCATGTTTAACATGCATTTATGGTTTAAGTATGAAAGATTAGTTCGATTGGTTTCTAGACTCGTATGATAACGATTTAAGGGGTACGAAAAGCTGCCCAGTGCTGGCTCTATCTAGGCATTTTTTGTGTGTGAGGTCTTTGAAATTGATCTCAATTTTTCTTACTGGCCTTTTGCAGGAAATACACCATACATTGTTTTGTGATATGAGAGTTCGGATGATTGAAGTGATAGTTTTCTGCATGCCCAACATTTATTGAAATGTGTTTAAATTAACGTGGGTGTAAAGAAACGAACTTAGTAGCATAACAGGTTTCAGATGTTACAGGCATATTATCAGTGAGATGATGCTTACCGACGAGGGAGCAGAATGCAAGAATATGATTTTACTCAGTTTATATCATACTGTGTGCATATTCGAATGCCATAAAAAATAACATTGTGTTATGGAACATTCTGACACATATTATTAAGAGTGATCAACAAACTCAGGCTGTATGGCGGTATCCAAGGAAACTATCGAGCCTAGAAAGAAGGAAATGGTTAAGAACCTCTATTGTTCAGGCATACCTATAGATATTATTGCATTACAGACCGACCTTGTCCAAACATCAGTTTTGAAGGTTATTGAGGAAATAGAATCCGGTGTCCCTCAGATATCATGTCCATATTGCAGTTCGATCTTCAAAAACCAGAAGGTACTGTTGAAGCATTTAGGGCAAATTCATACAGCTACCTATTGCTAAACATCATCATTATAGAGTAAAACGATAGGCACTTATGCATCCTACAACAATATGTTAATTGGTCATATGAGCAATGAACCAGACCCGATGGAATTGCGGACCAGAGTAGACGATCCGCTTCTCAGGAAGTTCCAGAAGTTGAAAGAGCATTACGGTATAACGGAAAATAGCGAGATGTTGCGTCTATTAATTAGTGAAATGTACAGGAGCGTCATCGAAAAGGAAAAGTAAGTTTAAAGATGTTATAACTGATTGGACATAGTAGCTCTGGGCTCTTTATAGCGACAAAGTGTTTTAAACTATCCTGATACAATAGGCCCGAAAAGGAGAGGTCAGTATACCCCGCGGTCGCAGCAAGGGAACCCACGTCCCAGATCTCTCCTCTTCCTTATGTCTATCTAATGCGGTTTTTATAACCATGATAACACAAACTCATCACATATGAGCAACTATTCTTGGCGTGAGTTCGGTAGAGAAGCGGAGTTTGTTGTTGCAAGTTATCTAAGATCGAAAGACTGGAATATCAGGTTTAGCCCATCCAGCAGAGGTGCTGCTGACATTATTGCAGATAAAGATGGGAGAGTGTGGTGCATCCAAGTTAAAGCAAGCACGAAATCACCACATATCAAGTCGGAAGAGATCACGAGGTTAAAGATGTATGCGTATTCGATCAACGGACTTCCAGTTTCAGCATCAGTGCAACCGTGGCAAAGTGATGGTAAGCAAAGAGGCGCTTCAATAGGAGAATATATGATTTTCCTTTACTCGGCGGAGAATTGGGAGTTGTTGCAACCTTAACTATCTTGCATCCATTGCTCTATACCTATCTTCTCTCCTGAAAGATACTTTTTATATATAATGATAGGTGGGTTTCCTTTTGCCAAAGGTAGTTATTTCATCTATTCCAACACGCTTTAAAATTTCCATACCTTTCTCCAAATTCGATCCAACATCTGGGGGTGTATGTGAATCAGAACTAGGCACAAAGTTTTTCACCCCTATTTTTTTGCACAATTCCAAGAAATCTTTTGACGGATATGTGCTCTTTAAATTATGTCTAAAACCGGAACAATTTACATCTATTCCTAAATCGTTATCGGCAATGAAATGACATGTATTTTCAACTAATTCTTTATATTTTGAAAATTCAAGTTCGCTACCATAGAATGGCACTGCCCACCTTCTAACATAATCAGGATGGGCCATGGCATCAAATAGCTGACTGCTTACCGCTTTTTCCCATTTAGCAAAATATATTCTGTAGGTCTCTATCTGTGATTTGTTCTTGTAAATAGCACAATGGTTAAGTTCAAGATTTTCTGGACCGAGGAAATGTGTAGAACCTAGAATATAATCAAAAGCATAATCATTTAATATTTCTTCGATTTGCCTTTCTTTATCCTCGAAATAATCTATTTCGGCTCCAATTCTTACTTTAACTTTCACGTTAGCCTGGGCCTCTTCAATAGCTCTGAAATATGCATCAATATTTTTGATGTTGTAAGGCCAACCTTTCAACAATATTATGTGGTCAGTAATGCAAATTTCTCTTAACTTTCTTTCATCAGCTGCTTGACAAATCTCGATAATTGTGCCATCTCCGTCGGAAAAGGTAGAATGATTTTGGTAATCGAACATTATAGAGTCAGCAGTGATAAGTAAAAATTATCCACAATCTTAAAGGTGATATGTTTAAATGCTTAGCTTTCTCGGTCAAATAGAATACTGCCATATTACAACATCTGTTCTTTGGCTTTAGCTTTAAAGAATTGAATCATATCTGGCTCGATAAGTTTTAAATTAAAGATTGTGATGGAATGAGTTGAAATGAGTTGGAATTCAAACACTTCAAGGTCATTTTACCTCCAGTAATAGGAGGATTGTATTTATATATACCTGCGATACTCGGCTATGAACATGCAGAAAAGTTATGGTCTCTTCTTACAGGCTATGTAATCCCACCACTCGGTAAGGAGTCAATTATACCACTTGGAATATCCGTTGGAATCGATCCAATATTACTTCTTACCAGTATAATTATCATAGATTTCCTTGCTGGATTATTTGTATATTGGAATTATGATCTCATAAAGAAAGTACCTTACTTGGCAAAGGCCTTAAACAGGGTAGAGAGTAAGGCAAAGAAAATAGTGGGCAAGAAATGGGTAGGTAATGTCTGGTGGATCGGACTAACTTTATTTATGATCATCCCATTCCAGGGCACAGGGGCCGCTACTGCTTCAGTCATAGGAAGAATGTTAGGCGTCAAATGGAAGGTTCTTGTAGTTGTACTTGTGGGGTCCATAATAAGCTCAGTCTCTATAACATTCGCATCGGAGACTATTTTGGCCAATCTACTACCATAAGGAATGCCTATCGATGATGATATTATTCAACTTTGGTGCTTTGGTTGTATGTTTTCGCACCATCAGTACTAGTTGTCATACTACTTCTGCCAGCCATTAGTAGTAATCTGTATATTCCAAACGATCTAACTCCAAGCGAGCTTAACTGCCTTGAGTGTGTAAAATTACAGAGCCTGAATTAGCAAAGATTAAGATCAAGAATATCCAGTGCAATGCTAGAGGGGATCACAAGCGTTAAATGTCCTCAATTGTCCCGTAATTTCATGCCCATTTGTGATGTGTGTGGCAAGTTTGTAAGAAACTTGAAGAAACATAAAGCAAGGAGAAGGTGTGGTGCGCGAAAGAAGAGTCACTTTGCTCCTATTGAGCGCCGCGAGCCGTGGCTGAGGTGATAATTAGCTGGGCTTTGACATTGACAGAGCAACTTGAATAACCTTGGCCATTCTAAGTTAGATCAAGCAAAGTTAAATTTGATCTCAACCACAATTGGATAAGGCTCGAGCTTTACTATCAATCGTGTCAAAGGTGAGAAGTTAAATGTTTATTATTATGGATGTTTTTCATCATCTAGGTAATAGATATGGAGTTAAAGTGTAGAGATGTCGGTGTAGACTGTGATTTCGAGATAAAGGGCGCTTCATCAGAGGAAGAGATTATGCAGATGGCTGCCATTCATGCAAAGATGGTTCATAATATGGACCAGGTTCCAGCAGATCTTGCAGCCAAGGCAAGGGCAGCAATTAAGAAATAGATATTTTACAACCAACAGCTACGTTTACTCCTTTCTTTTTTACCACTTATCGTGGTTAAGGAGCATTTCTGCGTTATGTTATCAGCAACTTTTCACCATCATAAATGATTTCGTGGCAATCGCCGCAGTACACAACTGTATTGCCGTAACCATCCGTATCCCATACAATATTTGCATGATGGCAAAGATTGCCGGTCTTAAGATTATCGATTCGGTTACTTTTATTGGTTCTTACTGTCAGTGAGTTCTCTAAAATAATATTCGAATCATGTTTTGCAGCTCGATGTTCCTGTTTAATATTCAAATTCTTCATATTAGAACCACCAACACTCATTTAAGATAATAAGTGTTGCGGAGCAACAATCTATTTCTAAAATACAAATTAATTTGAGAAAAATCTTTAGAGGAATTCAGGGATTTGATTTGGACTTAGTAAGCTACAACGCATAATTTTTGTCTGTAAATGCATTTAATTTAGTCATTTTTGATCTCTAGAATATGTATCTGAAATTCATGTTGTAGTAAACTCAATTATCTTGGAATCATTGCTCCTGATGCAAGAATATTATGATCTTCATCAAATGCCGTCCACGCTAAACCTGAAGCTCTGTTATCGATTATCAACGAACTATCTGATTCCTACCTTTAGTTATGGGTCTATCATCTGTTTCTATCAACAACGGTACTTGAATCTATCCTTTCCCTATCCCATCCCTTTGCCAGCATAAGATCAGTTAGTTTCCAAAGCATTTAACATTTTACATGCTTTACACAAGAAGTCTAAAGAAGTGAAACTCACATGAAAAATTTGCACTACTTAAGATCATTTACTTATAGCATGAAAGCAGATTAATGCTGGAACAAAGTTGCCATTTATCGATCTATGAAAAATGAACCTGTTATTTATACCAAAGTAGTTTAGAAGATAAAAAACTTATATCGCAAAAAAGACTAAAATAGTTCACATGGGATTAGGGCGGTATATGGCTCGTGAACTAATCAGGGAAATGGGGAAGAAGTCAAGAGAGTTTTTTGAGTTTGTCATGCCCCCAGTGGACATTGTTGAGGATGGAGACGAGCTTGTGGTACGGGCCGATATGCCAGGATTTGAGAAGAGCGACATAAACTTGAGGATAAGTGATAATGTTCTAACAATAAGTGCGTCCAGGGAACCAGTTGAGCATGCTGGTGTTTCTTACTGGGAGCAGAGACCGTTACAGGTTCAAAAAAAGATACATCTACCAATCAAGATAAAAGAAGGAGAAGAAGCTGTAGGAAAGGCAATATACAAGCACGGAGTTCTTGAGATCAGAATTCCAATAACAGGCGTTGGTGTAATAAAAATAGAATAGTCAACGCCTTCGATTCATTATCATTGACGCGCCCATAATTGCAGCTGATGCAATCAATCCCATCTGCCCGAGCAATGGATTTGATTGCATTATTATTGAGGAGCCAATTATTACGGACGATGACAAAACACTACCAGCAATAAGTGAGTGCTTACTTGTCCTTCCGTTCATTGTGTTTGTATTCTCCAGATATGACTTGAGCAGTGGAGCAACTGTGATCGAATCGTTAAGCGCTTTTGTAAACCTGTTGAATGTGTCCTTCATCTCCTCAATATAAGCTTCCTTCATCAAACCTTCCTCTTCAAGCAACGACTTCAAGACCTTCACGAAAGAAAAATTAATTCTGTGTGTAAAGTAGATCCCCTCTAGGATTGACGCCATCCTCATATACAACGCAAGATGCTTTGGAAGTCTGAATGGAAATTTTGTCATTGTCTTGTTTGCAAGCTCAATCAATGCCTTTACCTCCATCTCGTCAACCTTTTTGCCGTGCATGTCCTGAATTGCCAATGCAATGCCTTTTTCAACCACATAGCGATTTGCGTTTGGCGATAAGCATCCAAGGTCGTAAAAAACATTAACAGTTCTAACAGGCTCCTTTTCTACAAGCGACAGATACAGTCTAACTAATTTTAGTCTGGTTTCGTTATCGAGCTTGCCAACCATGCCGAAGTCATAAAGGATAAGTGCACCATCATTTGTCACCGAAATATTCCCCGGATGTGGATCAGCGTGGAATATATCGTGTCTCAAGAGCATCTTGAAGAATAGTCTGTGAACTCTGATCACAACTTTTGTCCTGTCTATCCCAGCCTCGTCTAACGATTTGACATCTGTTACCTTTATTCCTGGAATATATTCGAGGGTGAGAACCCTCTCTGTGCTCTTTTCAGGAATGACATTTGGAATTATAACATTCCTCTCACCAGCAAGGTTTTTCTTTATTCTAATCAGATTTTGAGCCTCGATCTTGTAATCCATTTCCTCGTAAATAGTCTCTATGAACTGGGCAAACATCGACTCTGCTGAAAAAGCTATGTTGCGATCAACAAAGCGTATTGCAAGTGGCAAAAGTTGCTTTAAAGCAGCAATATCCTTGGCGACTATATCGTGTATCTTAGGTCTATTCACCTTAACGATAACTTCCCTGCCATCCCATCTAGCTCGATAAACCTGACCGAGGCTCGCACCAGATATGCAGTTCCTGTCAAAGTAATCGAATACCTGCTCTATAGGTCCAAGTTCTTCTTCAATAGTCTCCTTGACCTGCTCATATGCTGCTGGAGGGACATCATCTTGCAATTTTGCAAATTCAATAAGATATGTCTCTGGCAAAAGATCTGCTCTTGTTGATAACCATTGTCCCAACTTTACAAAAGATGGACCAAGTTTTATGAAAGTGTTAACGGCCTTCCTTGCATGTTTTCTGAACTTTTCTTCGTTGATGTTCTTTCCTTCTTTTCTGGCCCATTCCTTTCTGTCCCTTTTGAATCTAACAGCTACAGGTAATAATCTGATCGCAACCTTGATGGCCCTGCCCCTCTCATTTGACGCCATTTGCCTCACTTTTACAGTGTTTTCCTTACCTGTTTGCCAAATTTGTAGCCAAGGTAACCCGCAGTTAATGATGCAAGCGAGCCGAAGAGCAAACTTTCAAGCAGAGCATATTTCGATTTTTCCTTCCTTTTATTGAAAACTTCATTTCCAACTTTTTTGCCGAAGTAAATACTAGAGGCAATTGCAAAAAGAGTTTCTGGTGAATCCTTTAGCAAGTGACCAAGCGGATCCTTTCTTGGATCTACGTTGTCTACATGAACCACATACTTATCATCATACTCTCTAATATGCAAATTGCCATAACGATACTGTTTCTTTGCACCCTTCTTTTCACCCAGATGCGTTTCTTCGGCATCATCAAGCATTATAGGGCGCACGGACTTTGGAACTTCGATCTCTCTATCATCCATATTGTATCACATTAGGCAAGATACAATATAACCTTACTTCTTTCCGTGAGAGCTAACATTTTAGATTTATTCTCCTATCACCTGAACAACCAAGTTTCTGTCCCTGCTTCTTATATCAAGCTCAACAAGTACAATTTGTTGCCAAGTGCCAAGTGTCAACTGCTTGTTTGTAAATGGCACCATCAACGATGGACCTACCAGTGATGCTCTAACATGTGAATGCCCATTTCCATCATGCCACATGTTCTCGTGTTCATAATCACTATTCTTTGGAGCGACTCGTTCCAGCATGATTGGAAAGTCCTTGAGCAGTCCTGGCTCGTATTCTATGGTTGTTACTGCAGCCGTAGAACCTGGCACAAATACCGTAGCAATCCCATCCTTAATTTTGCTGTCCTCCACAACTCTTGATACCTCTTCGGTTATGTTTATCATCTGCAGCTCTCCCTTAGTTTTTATTCGCATCATTTTTGTTATTACAGTCATACACTTCGTGCGTCAAAAGATACGTTTAAGCGTAGTGCCACAAGATCGGTCGGTGTGATAGGAAGCAAGGAGGTGTACAAGGGAAAGGTAATCTGTGTTAGAGTTGATACAATCTCAATCAAAGGGAAGCCAGCTATTAGAGAGTTTGTTGAGCATAATGGTTCAGCTGCAATACTGCCATTGATTGGTGATAGTATAATAATGGAAAAGCAGTACAGACATGCAATTAGCAAGGAACTTTTCGAGATCCCTGCTGGAACGCTAGAAAAGGGAGAGCGGCCTGAAGACTGTGCAGTAAGAGAATTGATCGAAGAGACTGGATACAGAGCAGCAAACCTCAGGCCACTTGCAAAATGCTACATGAGTCCTGGCTACTGCAATGAAATAATACACATCTTTGTGGCAACAGATTTGAGGAAGGAAGGTCGTCGTGGAATGGATGAAGACGAACAGATATCAATTGTGAATGTAAGAGTTAAAGACGCCATAAAGATGATTCTTAATGGCGAAATTGAAGATGCAAAGACGATATGTGCTGTGCTAACATACGATTCAATCCTAAAAAGCTGATTAGCAAAAGTTAAATTGCAACTTTTGCGTTAGCATGATTTGTTAATTAGACTACCCTATACTGATCCTAGGATATCAGGATATGAAGAGATGCATCTCGACTGAAGCCTCGTCAAACTATTATTTTGCAAATATTTATTATACATTGAATGGGAAATCTGCATTATGTCTACACAAGCCAGCAAGAAGTTCGAGCTAGCTGGTAGCAAAGCGAACTATCCCCCTGCAAAGCAGTTTACAATCAAGCATTTGAAACTTGAGATCAAGCCAGACTTTGATGAAAAGAGCATAGAGTGCAAGGAGACTCTTGAGATTAACGTTATTAAGGATAATTTAGATAATATTTTTTTGGATGCTGCAGAGCTCAACATCCGATCGGTGCAGGTAAATGGTAAGGATTTACGCTTCAAGGTTCTCGAAGACAAGTTGCGAATTGAGCTTCCAACACCAGCAAATGAAAATGAACAGGTCAGCATTTCAATTAATTATGATGCAAAGCCAAGAAGAGGCTTCTACTTTGTGAAGCCAGATAAGAATTATCCAAACAAACATGTGCAGGCATGGACACAAGGTGAAGCAAGAGAATCGAAGTACTGGTTTCCGTGCTTTGACCATCCAGACATGAAATTTACAAGTGAAATGATTGTTGAAGTGTCTAGGGATTTTGTTGTAATATCAAATGGCAAACTTCTCGATATTACAAAAGATGGTGTTGCAAGGTATCATTGGGTCGAAGAGCATCCACATCCTGCGTATTTGAAATCTTTGGTAATTGGCAGGTATGAAGAGATAAAGGAGAGCTACGATGGTGTTGACCTTCTTTATTATGTTCCAGACGATAAGGTGGATAAGGCACCGCTTTCGTTTTCAAATACGATAAACATGATGAAGTTTTTTGAAGAGTATATTGGCATAAAATATCCATTCGACAAGTACGCACAGACAACTGTTGACGATTTTGTTTATGGAGGAATGGAGAATGTAAGCGCAACTACATTAACGATGGATACACTGCATGACAAAAAAGCGCATTTGGATTTTACGAGTGAACATCTAGTGTCTCATGAACTTGCACATCAGTGGTTTGGAGATCTTGTTACTTGCAGGGACTGGCAACACCTATGGCTCAACGAATCGTTTGCAACGTACTTTGAAGCACTATACTGGTTGAACAGCAAGGGAGAGGATGAGTTCAACTATTACATTATGCAACTTGCTGAAGAGTACTTTGAAGAGGTATCAAAACGGTACAAGAGACCAATAGTTACCAATGTCTACAAGCACCCAGACGATCTCTTTGACAGGCATACTTACGAAAAGGGTGCATACGTTCTGCACATGCTCAGAAATTTCGTAGGAGATAACTTGTTCAGAAGGGCTGTGAAGCTTTATGTTGAAAGGTTCAGCAACAAGAATGCGGAAACAGATGATTTCAGAAAATGTGTTGAAGAAGCTTCCGGCTTGAGTCTACAACAGTTCTTTGAACAGTGGTTGTTCAAAATAGGGCATCCAGAGCTCAAAATTGAGTTTAATTATGATCACACATCTAAAATATCAACAATAAAGCTCACACAAATGCAAAATACTGAAGATGAAACACCAGTATATCATTTCTCGCTTGATGTTAATATAATAACTGCTCAGGGAAAGAAACAGCTCAGGTTCAATATTGATTCAAAAGATCAAACACTGCAGATCCCATTAGATTCTGAGCCAGTTTGGTTCAGCATCGATCCAGAGAATAAGTTGCTTAAGAGGATGGACCTAAAAGCATCTAAACAGATGTTAATGGAACAGTTGAGGAATGGAAACATGGTCGAGCGAATCTATGCAGCAAAGGCGCTGTCAAACTTCAGCTCTGATGATGTGGTTTTTGCGTTAAAGGAAGTAATGATGAACGATTCTTTCTGGGGGGTTTCTGCTGAATCTGCAAGGGCACTCTCGAACATGAAGACAGAAAACGCATACAAAGTTCTTACCGATGCCTTGCAAATAAGCCATCCAAAGGCTAGAAGGGCAGTTGTTAAAGCTATTGGGGAGTTCAAAAAGAAGGAGAGCGTCTCACTGCTGCAACCATTACTGGAAAATGATGAAAGCTACTTTGTGCAGGCCGAGTCTGCTGTATCATTAGGCAAATCAGCCTCAAAGGAAAGCTTTGCACTTCTGCTGAAAGCATTGCGCATAAGATCGTTTAATGAAGTGATAGCTTCTAACGCATTAGCTGGATTTGGAGAGCTTAAAGATGAAACTGCTACGCATGTTCTGGTCGAGCATTCAAAACTGGGCGAGCACAATAGGATTAGGGAAGCTGCAACTTTAGCACTGGGCAAGTTTGCAAAGGATAACGAGAAGATAATTCATCACCTTAAGCAATTGTTAAAGGATCCATGGTTCAGGGTTAGAATAAATGCGATAAAGGCATTTGTGGAAGCACAGGAGCCGAAAGGAATACCAGAAATTGAATGGGTAGCTAAGAGTGACATTGATCTGAGAGTTAGAAGGATTGCAGAAGAAAGTACACTGGCAATAAGAGAAGCTATGCGAACACCAAAGGAAGTTGCCCAGATGAGGGAGGAGGTTGAGAAATTAAAGTCACAGAACCTTGAATTAGTGCAAAGAATCGACAAACTTGAAAGAGAATTAAAGGGATAAAATTTCTGTAAGATCGGACAATTGCTTTATGACGTAGTCTGGCTTTGGCTCTTTCGGAGTTCGTTCCATCTTCCGGTTTAGCAAGACGATCTAGTAGACTTTGTTTTATTGTTCATCTCAGCGCAGGATAGATGGGCTTAACGAGATCAGCAACATCAACCCAGCATCTAGCAATCTTGTCCATCACATAAATTACATTCAAAAGATTTGCAGCTGTGTTCTGCTTAGCAGATTCGAGCAAATTGTGGAACTTTGCATAATGCCTTACAGCCTTGATTGCATCACTCCTACTCTTATTTGCGAATGCTCTTACAGCTACATCTTGTATTGTTTCTATCAGCTCTCCAGCTTTCATTAGATCGCTAACTTTCTTGAACTGATCGACATATGTAACTGTTTTTGCAAGTTCTACAGTTGCGTCGCCAGCAGATTCGAGCAAGTTGGCTGCGATCCTATAATCAAGAATGTCGATATTGGTAAGAGTCAACTTGCTCGCAAGTTTCTGGTCCATCATGGTACTTCTGATCAATCTGACAAGCAAGAAGTACTGGCGATCGACTTCATCATCTCTCCTTGCAATTATCTTCAGTAAATTTGGATCCTTGCTTGTCAGTGATGAAAAAGTGTCCTTGTACATTCCAGAAACGATCGAGCTCATTCTTTTGAGCATTTTTTCAGGGTCGAGTGTTGATGCGTCAAGCAAAAACTGTGCTGTCATGTTAGATGCGTCTTCATCAACTATTTCCAAACCAACCATCTTGCCAATTACTTCCTTGATCATCTCCCTGTCGTCGTAAGAAATGTGCGAGTTCCCCTTGACCTTTATTATGTCGTAACCCAGCAAATATGCACCAGTAATTTCGTTTACAAGACCCTCTGCATATGATGATGGGTAAGATAGAATGGCTTCTTTGACCTCTTCATGTCCAGTGCCAGAGGGATTAACTGAAATTGAGTTATCCCTGGCTATTTCGATAACGACTATGTTGCCCTTGCCAAGCTTATTGCGTGTAATCCACTCCTTTGGAAGCGAGACGAGAACGCTACTTCCTATTCTTTGCAAGCGTCTGGCATACTTGGTCATGTTTATACTAGTTTATACATTTTATACATCATTTATATATATTTGCAGCAAGAATACTCGAATTAATGTCTGTTGCTGGCGCATTTTCTCCAGGTCATATCACTGGATTCGTTGAATTCCCTAACTTGCCAGACAATCCTGTTCTAAAGGGATCTAGGGGTGCTGGTTTCTGCATCAGCAAGGGTGTTAAAACAACAGTTTATGCTGAAAGAAACAAAAAAAATGACTTCTTAATTGTTATGAATGGTAAGTATGCTGATAATGCAGAGGTATCTAGCTATGTTGTTGATGAATACCTTAAACTTGTAAAGCAACCATTTAGTATTAGAGTTGAACACGATCTAGAAATTCCAATAGGGTATGGTCTAGGGTCGAGCGGTGCAGCTGCGTTAAGTTTGTCTTTGGCGCTTAATAAGGCACTTGTAACTAATTTACGTGATATAGAAGCTGCACAAATAGCACACAAGGCAGATTTTGTCTGCAGGTGCGGATTGGGAACAGTTCTAGCAGAATTTCATGGAGGTTTCGAAATGCGATTAAATGCTGGTGCACCCGGAGTTGGTATTCTTGAAAAAATTCTTTTAGATGACAATCACAAAGTGGTTATGTTCTGTATTGCTCCAATCTCAACAAAGGAATTTCTTAGAAACAAAATGCAGTTGATAAATGGTTTTGGAGGCAAGATGTTAAACAAGTTAAAGAAAACAAAATCAGTTAATGATTTTATGGAGATGTCATTGCAGTTTGCAAAATCAATTGACTTCGTGAGCGAAAAGTGTCAGTGCATTATTGATGCTATGCGCGGCAAGGGATACAAATGCTCGATGGCGATGTTTGGTGAAACCGTGTTTTCAATTGTCAAGAATGATGATATTAAAGATGTGCAAGGAATTTTTCGAGAGTACGATGGTAAGTTACTGGTTTGTGATATTGATTATCAAGGAGCAAGGATAATCCCATGCTAAGAAATATTCCTGAAGATCATCCAAGGGTCAAGTCTCTTCAAATACGAGAATTGCTGGTCGAAGGGTTCAGGAATGGCATAGTTGTAGAAGAGGGTCTAATTGCGCACGGAAGGGGCGAGGCGTTTGACTATCTCATTGGCGAGAGGAGCACTAGACAGGCAGTGAAGGCTATGAACTCGGCTGTTGCCCTCATGCTTATTGCAGAAAGACCAATCATTTCTGTGAATGGCAACACTGCGTGTTTGTGTGCAAAGGATATTGTAGAACTTGCCGAACTTACAAATGCAAGTATAGAGGTCAATCTGTTTTACAGAACTTTCCAAAGAGAGGTTGCCGTCGAAAGATTGATGAAGGCAAATGGTGCAAAGCAAGTTTTGGGGGTAGGCAGCAGTGCATTGGCAAATATACCAGAACTGATGAGCGAAAGGAGGAAGGTTGACCAAGATGGTATCTATATTGCTGATGTTGTATTGGTGGCATTGGAAGATGGAGACAGATCCGAGGCACTTGTAAAGATGGGCAAGAAGGTAATCGCAATTGATCTAAATCCATTGTCAAGAACATCGCAAAAAGCAAGTGTAACTATAGTTGATAATATTGTTAGAACAATTCCAAAAATGGTTGAGCTTGCAAAGGAAATGGTAAATCTGCAACAAAGTAAACTGCAAAAAATTGCATACGGTTTTGATAACAAAAATAACCTAGCTATAAGTTTGCAGTATATTTTGAAAGGTTTGAAGGGAAGTGATTAAATTGGAAAATGGCAAGGCGAAAGTTACTGTAGACGAGATCATCTCCACGAAGAAAAAGAGGAAGATTACGATGCTAACAGCATATGACTATACAACGGCAACAATTTGTGATGACGCTGGTATTGACGTACTGCTAGTTGGTGACAGCGCTGGCATGGTCATGCTGGGATATCAAACAACGACGCCGGTAACAATGGATGAAATGCTGCTTTTCTGTAAGGCAGTTTCAAGAGGAACCAGACGAGCTATGGTTGTTGCTGACATGCCATTCATGTCGTACCAGGTCGATGCTACTACAGCGGTTAGAAACGCGTGCAGGTTCGTAAAGGAGGCTGGAGTTGATGCAGTAAAGATTGAGGGAGGAGAAGAGATGGTTGAAACTGTCAAGGCAATCATAAGGGCTGGAGTTCCAGTTATGGGCCATATAGGTTTGAAACCACAGACGGCCATGCTTTGGCAAGGATACAAAGTGCAAGGAAAGAACAAGGAGGCGGCGTTACAGCTGATACGGGATGCGAGGACACTTGAGAAGGCTGGAGTCTATTGTATAATTCTTGAACAAGTTGTTGTCGAAGTTGCAAAAATAATTACTGACATGGTAAATGTGCCGACAGTCGGAATAGGGGCAGGAAATGTTTGTGACGGACAGGTTCTGGTAATACATGATATGCTGGGACTTTATGATCGGATAAAACCAAAGTTTGTCACGAGGTATGCGGAATTGTCGCAAGAAATGATCAAGGCATTGACATCGTTCAAGGATGATGTTATTAGCGAAAA
Source organism: Nitrososphaerales archaeon (assembly GCA_046759465.1). GTDB lineage: Archaea > Thermoproteota > Nitrososphaeria > Nitrososphaerales > UBA213 > JBHICH01. Next base: position 14,082 of record JBHICH010000002.1, on the reverse strand, counting down.
GTTTCCTGGAGAAGAAAACACTTTCTACATGGAAAAGAACGAACTAGACGCGTTGATGAAGGAGTTGGGTGAAATAAAGAATGAGAGAGCATCCATCTAAGGATATAGTTGGTTCTGATGGAAGTGAGTTAGACGGCAAAAAGATTGTGTTATGTGTTACTGCAAGTGTTGCGGCATACAAGGCAGTTGACCTTGCGAGATTGTTAATGAGGCATGCTGCAGATGTTTATGCCGTTATGAGCAAATCCACAAAGATGCTTTTAACTCCAGAATTGATGCAGTGGGCAACTGGAAGAGATGTGGTTACTGAACTTACATGGAAGTTAGAGCATATTCAACTTGCGCATTATGCCAGGTCTGATTTGATTGTCATTTATCCCTGCACTGGAAACACAATAAGCAAGATTGCAAATGGTATAGATGATACACCTGTTACTTCGGTTGCAAGCGTTGCGTTAGGATCCAAAATTCCAATAGTGATTGCACCTGCGATGCATGAAGCAATGTACGAGAATCCAATTCTGCAGAAGAATATGGAAGCTTTGAAGGGACTTGTTGAATTCGTAGACCCAAATTTTGTTGAAGGCAAAGCGAAGATTGCTGATCCTGAAACCGTACTCAATGCTGTACTGGCAAAGATGCGGAGCAATTCGAAGCTAAAAGGAAAGAAAATACTTGTTACTGCTGGCGCAACAATAGAGTTTATAGATCCGATAAGGGTTGTAACGAATCCAGCTTCTGGGAAGTTGGGAGCTGCAATAGCAAAGGAAGCGACAATGTTGGGTGCAAATCTCACACTGATCTATGGGCATGGTTATGCTGAGCTACCACGCAGTGCCAAAATAATCACTGTTAAAACAAGCAATGAAATGATGGATGCTGTGATTAATGAGTTAAAGAGTAGTAATTATGACATTGCAATAATGACTGCTGCTGTATCAGATTTCAAGCCAGTGAGTCCTAAAGATGTAAAGATAGAAACCAGAGATAACAAGCAAATAACGATAACGCTCAAGACAACAAGCAAGATAGTAGATCAGATAAAAAAAGCAAGTCCGGGAACGTTTCTGGTTGCATTTAAAGCTGACATCGCTGTCAGCGATGATGATTTAATCAAATGTGCCTACGACAAGATGCGTGAATGTAATGCAGATCTTATGGTTGCAAATGATATTGGAAGGAAAGGTTCAGAGATGGGTTCAGATACAAGTGAAGTTTTCATAATTGGTAAGAATAGAAAAGTCAGACATTTACCAATTCAGACTAAACGGAGTGTTGCAAGACTATTACTCGAAGAATTGGCAAGTTATCTATGAATAGACTAAATCTTATTATAGAATTGATGCTAATCGAGTCCATTGTCTGAGAAAGAGATTCTGGTCTGGTTCCCACGGCTAAAGGCTCTGTTTCCAGAAGGGATAAACACATCATACATCGGAAGCATAAAATCTCGTTATGAAGTCTGGATACTCTTCAATCTGATCGAAATACTTAAACCTTCTGAGGCTTATCGCATAGATTTTGAATTGGATCCTACAAGCATGAAGTTCAGTGAAAAGAAAACTCTTTCCTTGAATCTTGGAACTGGTTCAGTGGCGGAAGCAAAAAATTTGCATGATGCTTTGATTTCAGTTGTTCCAGCCACAGTGCTAAGATTTTCTGACGGTTCTGCTCTTTCAATTTTTTATCAATCTTATGTTCCTCAAAGGTTTCAGAGCCATCTAGGAGGGATAAGACCGGACATCTTTCTCGTAAAAGGAGAATTCACGTTAAATTTTATGGATGCTGGGCGCATTTTGAGGGACGGAGATGGTAGTGTGCATAAAGAACTGCTTGAAGTTTGGTTTGGTAATAATATCTATATGATAGTTGACGAAGTAAGAACTACGGAAGACCCTTCAGTTGTTAAGTATGGATTGCATGCTGGAGATGAAAACTTTCCGGTTTATGCATTAATAGAGTGCAAGGAGTCAGAAGTAGCTTATCAGGGAAGAAGGGGAGCGACTTTACAGGACTATCTTCTGATCAATTGTAAAAAGCTGATCTTGTTTACAATGGTTCCGCCACCAGCGCTCATACCCGCAAGCTACAAAGTTGTTCTTGATAGGTCACTGGGAAGTGAGAAATCTATGATGCAGATGCAGTTAAAGGATATTTTGGTTGGTTGATCTTTTTGATTGCATCTAAAGCAGGACGAGATCCCTAGTGTACCTGTTCAATATCCTAGGTTTGTTAGATATTATCAGGCTGTCCTCTATTCTAACGCCGAATTTATTTGGCAAATATATTCCAGGCTCTATTGTAATTGCCATGTTCTTAGTCAATACTTCAGTGTTTTTAGCTCTTATCCATGGCGGTTCGTGAACTTCCAATCCAATTCCGTGCCCCGTGGAATGGACAAAGTATTTTCCATACCCCTCTTTTTCAATTAGTGATCTGCAGGCATTGTCAACTGTAGCGCATTCTGCTCCGGCTCGAGCTGCATCAAGCCCTTGTTCTTGAGCTTCCTTTACTATTTCGTAGACCTTCCTCTTTTCTGCATCTATCTTTCCAACCGCAAATGTTCTTGTTGCATCCGCAATGTATCCTTTGTAACGTAATGTTAGATCAACGGTAACAAGATCGTCTTTCTTTATCTTCCTGTCCGTCGGCTCTGCGTGTGGCAGTGTGGAGTTTATTCCTGATGCTACTATCAACGGAGATATTGTAAATTTGTATGCAGGAGGGTATGCTCCTAGGTTCATCGCCTCGTAAAGTAACTTTGCCTGAAGTTGTTTTTCTGTAATGTTAGGTTTGATGTGTGTCTCACAAATCTCAAATAGTTTATCAAGTATCGCGCTCGCCTTTGATATAGTATCTATTTCCTTGCTGTCCTTGATCTTCCTTGTTTGGTAAAAAGGGTCGGTTGAGTGAATCAATCTTTCTCCAATCTTTTTTTTCATCCTTTCCATTGTTGAGTAGTCATTGCAGTCTGTACAAAGATTGCCCTTGTTTAAGTTTAATAGAAGTGATTCAGTCATATCAGTCCCTCTCTCCGACTGTATTACTTTACAATTCTTGTTGCCCTTCCTTGCTCTGTCTGCTTCCAGCTTAGGTGCAATTAGTTTTGCACCACTGCTGTTAAGTAAAGCGATTACTTCTCCCCAGAAGCCCGAGATGTAGAATACATTTTCTGGTTCAAAGGCAACTAGATTATTACATTTGATCTTCGAAGCCTCTTCGAGCAAGGCTTCGCTCCTTTTTACCATAAAGGAGAATCATTATTGTGTGCTTTTTAGCTTTGCTCAACTGCCGGCAGCGTATGTAATCACAAGGGAAGGTTTCTTTTGCTTATACTAAGATATTTTGCATCTTTCATTTTTTATAGCTATTATTGACTGCTTAGACGTTGAGTCTTACTGGTATTGGGTACAGGAGACGTCACATTCCTTTACGCTCGTACAAGAATAATTATGATTTTAACAATAACAAACTCTGCTTGAACTGTGGCAAACCAGTAGTGGGCAGGCGCCCTAACGCAAGGTACTGCTCTAATACATGCTCATGGAATTTCTATGTAAAGAACAATTGGAGGCTTTTGAGGGTCAGGATCATGAGAAGAGACAGGTTCGTGTGCCAGATGTGTGGTGACATGAGGAGCAGGGTTAAGGTAAACGGAAGGATGCGGAGGAACTTTCAGGTCGATCACAAGGTACCTTTGTTTAAGGGTGGAAAGGAGTTTGAGGAGTCAAATCTCTGGACATTGTGTGTTGCATGTCATCTTGAAAAGACTCGCTCAGAAGTGAAAGAACGAAACGCTGGCAAACATGCACGCATTTTATAACCTCATTTAAGTTTTGAAGATGCCAAGGACCTTATATCGCTAGTTTGCCGAGTAACATTCTATGAAGAAGAAACAGAAGAAGAAAAGAAAGCGAATGCCAAGAAGGAAGGCTCTAACAGAAAAAGAACAGAAGCAAGTGCAAGAAATGTTCAGGGAATCTCTGACATTTGATTAACCTTTGGCAAGTACTTGATTCTCTATAACTTTCTAACAGTACAACCTTTAGATAAGGGTGCTTGAGGAGTAAAGCAAATGGAAGAGAAAGATGAAAAGCCAAAGGCTGTAGCATTGTTGTCTGGAGGATTGGACAGCACCCTGGCAGTTAAACTAATGATGGAACGTGGTGTTGATATCAAGGCAGTTGCGATCAAAACTCCATTTTGTGATTTTGACTGCGGACACGGTTGTGGCTTTAGAGTAAAAGAAGTTGCAGAAAAGTTGGGTGTTGAATTAAGGACTTTTTACCTTGGTGACGAATATTTAGAGATGTTAAAAAATCCAAGACATGGTTACGGCACCGGTATGAACCCATGTATCGATTGTCGAGAAATGATGTTCAAGGTTGCAAAGGACTACATGAAAGAGATCGATGCAGAGTTTATAATTACAGGTGAAGTTTTGGAACAGAGGCCAATGAGCCAGAATCCAAGAGCGTTGAAGATAATTGAGCGGGAGTCTGGTTTGCAGGGTAAAGTGTTAAGACCATTGTCTGCAAAACATCTTCCACCAACAGAAGCCGAAAAATCTGGTTTGGTAAAAAGAGATCAGTTGTTAAGCATCAAAGGAAGGTCGAGGAAGGTGCAGATCGGACTCGCTAAAAATTTTGGAATAACTGATTATCCGAACTCTGCTGGCGGTTGCTTGTTGACAGATCCTCAATTTGCAAAAAGGGTAAGGGATTTGTTTGAAGATACAGAAAAACCAACCTTGAACGATACTGCGCTATTAAAAGTTGGAAGACATTTTAGAATTTGCAAAGATCTCAAATTAATTGTTGGCAGAAACGAAAAAGAAAATGATGTTATAAGCTCATTAGCAATACAAGATGATATTTTGCTTGAAGTTAAAGATCATAAAGGACCGTTGGCACTGTTAAGGGGCAAATATGATGATAACACACTTGCATTATCAGCTTCCATCGTGCACAGATATTCAGATGCTCCAAAAGATGCAGAATGTGCTGTAACAATAAAAAATAGTGATAAAACACGTAAAGTTTTGGTCTCATCGATAGGCGATGAACAACTAAAGTTATATAGAATTTAGTCTTCTTAAGCTTCATGTTAACCAGTGTTGATAGCCAAGGATATCTGCTCAAGGAGGTGTCAGTCAATTAGTTATGCAAACCCATAAACCGCCAACGTACGTCAAAGCTATAACGCTTAGAGATCTAACTGACTTGGATGCAATAAAGCAGGATGTAAAGAAGCAGATGGTCGTTATAATCAGAGTTACACCCTTGGCACAAAAAGATATTAACGAATTAAGAAAAGCTGTCGAGGAACTTTACAAGTTTGCACAGTCAGTTGAAGGCGACATTGCAAGACTTGGTGAAGAAAGGATTGTAGTAACTCCCCCAGGTACCAAGGTCTGGAAGGGAGCTTACGATATGAAATAATTTTAAAGCAAATTCTTGCTGTGCTTGAACTGTTTTATATTTTCGTTTCTTGCAGGTTTTCTAAAGACGTAAAGATGCTCATGTGCAATTTTGTAGAAATCATAGTTCGATCCACGCCACGCTTCCCTCGTTCTCTTTGTCTTATGCTGTATTTTGATTATATCCTCTTTCAAAATAAAACCAGTATCAAGAAATATGTGCATAAGATTATGCGATATAGGAACGTAATGCCTGTGCTTTCTCGTATCACCAACGAGAATTGCACAATGTTTTCCTGACCTTACAACCCTGAAGCACTCTTCTGCAACTATCCTTATTTCTCTTAAATAATTATCAATTGATAGTGCAGAAAGATCGGCTTTAATCTGTGCTTTTGAATATGATATCATCCCTGCATATGGCGGGTGTGTTGCAATAAGGTCTATTGAATCATCATCTACCTTGTCTAAATTGCGTGCGTCACCCACGTATGTCTTGATCGTAACCTTGTTGTCAGACTCAAAGTTCAATCTGTCTAGAGCAACCATAACTGCGTCTCTATTGATATCAACACCAATAGCATTCCTGCCCAAAAGTTTACACTCAATCAGTGCAGTACCGCTTCCCATCATCTGGTCCAGAACGAGGTCTCCCTTGTCTGTATACTTCCATATCAGGTTACGAGGAATGTATGGGCTCCAGTTGCCTCGATACTTACCATTGTGCGTAGCCCAGTCACCTCTCTCTGGAAAAGACCATACTGTGAATGACTCCTGCTTGTAATCCTCAGGGGGAGCAAGCTTTTTGATTGGTAAGTGACGCCCTATCGTAATTGAGGCATTTTCAATTCTCACCTGTTTATGCCTCTTTGCAAACTGCTGAAAATCCTTCGTAGTTACGAGTGACAGCCCAGAATAATCCTGCCTTGGCTGTTCGATAGATGCGATTCTTTGCACTCTTGCTAGTTGTCTTTCATATTATTAACAACGAGCATTAGTCAAGTTAACTAAAAAATAAATTTATTAGACCAAAATTAATCTCAGGATTTTTAATCAAAAAATTGCTTTAAAAGTTTGATGAACCAAAACTGCGGTTAAAGCATAAGATCAATATACTAGGTCTGTGAATAGGTTGGTATGAGCGATGACGGTCAGAAGAGAATAAGGATAGTCATACATGAGCTAGATAAGGGCAAGTACAGAATGAGGACCTCAAGGAACATAAGCGTATTTGATAGCTCTTCAGTCGATGAGGTGCAGAATATAATCCTGAATGCTTTGGCTAGGTATGGAATAAAGCACAAGTATACATGGTATAGCACAGAAGCACCCACTGCTCAAACCAAGAACTAGATGTCAACGGGGGCTGATTGGCTGAAGTATGTGTATATCCAGTGGTAATGATATCATATTCTTTTTTAAAGAAGTTTTATTGCTTCCTGCACCGATGGGTGCATAGTTGGAAGCCTAAATATTCGCCCAATAGCACTTGCAACGTTCTCGACCTTGCGTCTCTCGCCATGGTCAACGATAACTCTTCTTAGCTTCGGTCTTAACCTACTCACGTAAGACATTATTTGATTATAATCACTGTGGCCGCTGAAGCCTTCTACCTTTTCTACTTGGCAGTTTATGTCTATAACTTCTATCTTTCCATCCCTTCCCATTACCGATACCTGCCTTGAACCGTCTAATACTCTTCTTCCAAGTGTGCCATTGATTTGGTAAGAAACAAACAATACCTTGTTCCTGGGATTTGATGCTATCGACTTGAAGTACTCAATTACTGGTCCACCTTCGAGCATTCCAGAGGTGGCCATTATTATTGCAGGCTCATCTCTAAGTGCTTCTGACCTTCCATCCGCATGCTCGATTATAGTAAAGTATTCCGACATGAATGGGTTATCATCTGTCTCGAGTATCCTCTGCCTTAACTCCTTCAACAGATACTCTGGATATGCAATGTGCATTGCTGTTGCCTCTGAAATCATTCCCTCTATGAAGACAGGTGCTTCAATCAGCTTTCCAGCTTTCATGTAGGAGTCGATTACCATTAGTACTTCCTGGGCTCTTCCAACTGCTGGAACTGGAATCAACACTTTGCCGCCATCAGCAAGCACTTTATTAATCGTATTTACAAAATAGGCCTCGACCTCTTCGCGAGGAGGCATGATGTCTTCTTTTGCACCATAAGTGCTCTCTATAATCAAAGTTTCCACTCTTGGATAGTTCCAAGACGCACTTTCAAACAATTGACTCCTTCCATACTTTAGATCACCTGTGTAAACAACATTATGGTCACCATTACCAATGTGCAGGTGCACAGTTGCGGAACCAAGGATATGACCTGCATTGGACAGTACCAACTTAACGTCTGGAGCTATATCGGTAACCATTCCATATGGAAGCGGTATGGTGTGCTTGATCACTTCCTTTATGTCACGCTCAGTGTAAATTGGAATCGCACCTTCGCCCAGCGCAACCTTCACAAAATCAGTTTGAATCAAGGTCATCAATGGCAACGTTGGTTCTGAGCAGTAAATTGGACCCTTGAAACCGTACTTGAATATTACAGGCAGGAATCCTGTGTGATCCAAATGTGCATGGCTAATTACAATTGCATCAAGTTCATCAAGGTTGATGTTAGCCCAGTCAAGTCTTGGAAATGCGCTCAAGGGTTCCTTTGCACCGGGGTTTATTCCGCAGTCCATGAGGATCCTGCTTTCATGAGTTGTTAGCAGCATGCATGACCTTCCTACTTCGTCGAAACCGCCTAGGGTGAGCAGGCTTGCCTCGGCATTCTCATCAAGTCTGAAGCGAAAGATCTTTTCGCCAACATGCTTGTAGAACTTGCTCCTGTCCTGCACTGTCATCTTCAATGTGTAGTTAACCTGCTGCATCATTTCAGACTGTAGAGGTGATGCCTTTCTAACGCGTACCTTCCAGCCTGTTTTATCGACAAGGTCAACAACATTGAAACCATTAGGGTTGTCTATACCCACTGGAGCATTCAAGATCCACGGCTTCTTCACTTCAACTATTATTTCCCCCAGTGCTGTGTCGAAGAAAGTGCCCTTTACCTCAGCTTCCTTCGGCGTCAATTGTATCAGGATATTCCTCGCGTCCTCTTCACTCTTCCTTATGGATTCGTCTGTTCGAACAACTATCCTCTTCTTGATTGTGTTTACCATGTTTGAAATGATATGATTGTTCTCCATCAAATACCTCGGATTTTTTGTATACAATGCAATCCTAGGACCTTCATACTCTATTTTGGTGACAGCAGCATCGCTGGGTATATCTTGGAGAATTACACTCATTATGCTATTGTTCTGTCCATTGATCTTTTCCTGCATCATTAATCACTAAGTGTAACGATCGACTTCTTCTCTTCCTTGCTCAATTCCCTGTAGCCTTTCTTGTCAATTACAGCAACATCGATTCCGTCACCAGTTCCAGCATTTCTCCTAATAGCAGCTGCAATTGCTCTTGTAGCTATTTTTGATGCTTGTTCAACTGCCAGTCCTTCCTTGAACTCACTTTCAAGTATGCCGTATGCAACTGGCGAACCACTTCCTGTAGATACAAATGTCTCCTTATTCAGTGAACCAAACAAGTCTATGTTGTAAACAGCTGGACCCTCCTGGTCGTGTCCTCCAACCAATACTTCAGCAATGTACGGATAGTATCGCTGCGAGAAGAATACGTTCGATGTGAGTCTAGAAATTGCCTTTACAGGCATAGGCATCCTGTTTTGTAACCTGTAGATATTTGCGTGATAACGCAGAATATCAACAACATTCTGCGCGTCCGCAACGCTTCCTGCAATAGTCATTGCAATATGATGGTCAATCTTCTGGATCTTCTTCACATGCCTATGCGCTATGTAAAGAAAACCTGCAGTTGCCCTTGTGTCCGTAGCTAACACTATGCCATCAGAGCAAGTTAGGCCTACGGTCGTAGTTCCATGTAACCTATTCATGTTTGTATAGTCTGACAAAATTGCACCTTCTTGAGGAGTATGGCAATTAAGATTTAACCACTTAAATAAGCTTTCGCTTTATCTTGAAAGTCAGAATTAAATAATAGCTCACTCTATCTTGCATGATTTGTCAACTCATTTAATGGAGTTGCCGAGAAAGATACTGATCGGAGATGGTGTTATTAGAGAGCTTGGCAATTTTGTTTCCGATCTTGGGTATGTTAAGAAAGTTGCCATTGTGAGCGGCGCTGTTGTGAAAGCTAGAGCAGGAGAGCAGTGCAAAGAGTCGCTTAACTCCTGCGACTTGAAAGAAACATGGCTCCTAACTAAAACTGCGCATGTTGATACAGTTGATTCGGTGCAGAGTGAAATTTCAAAAAATGGTACAGAACTGATAATCGGTTTTGGTGGTGGCAAATCAGTTGATATTGCGAAAACTGTAGCATACAATCTGGACAAACCGTTTGTAAGCGTGCCAACATCCGCATCGCATGACGGCATATCAAGTCCTTTTTCTTCGATAAAAGGTCAGAACAAACCTTATTCGATAAAAACAAAGGCACCAATTGGTGTTTTAGCTGATACGAGCATAATTGCAAAAGCTCCTAAAAGATTGCTGGCAAGTGGCTGTGGTGATCTTATGGCGAAGCTAACTGCCGTTAAGGACTGGGAATTGGCGAGGGATGAAATGGGCGAATATTTTGGCAACTATTCTGCCAACTTGGCATCCATGAGCGCCAAGATAATAATGGAGGAGTCAAAGTCGATACGAACTGGCAGCAATGCAAGTGTGAGAACCGTTGTTGAAGCTTTGATCAGCTCTGGTGTTGCTTCCTGTATTGCTGGCAGCAGTAGACCATGTTCTGGTGCCGAGCATCTATTCAGTCATGCCTTAGACTTCATAGCACCAAACAAGGGCTTGCACGGGGAAAAGTGTGGGATGGGTGCTGTACTCATTGCTAAACTGTATGATATAGAGTGGGAGCAGATAGTGAGCACGTTAAATGATGTTGGATCTCCCACCAGTGCAAGAGAAATAGGTGTTGACGTGGAGACAGTTGTGAAGGCACTGCTTACAGCATCTGCATTGAGACCAGAAAGGTACACCATACTTAACAAAATTAGTCTAAACGAACAGAAGGCATTTGAGCTGGCAAAGTCGACAGGCGTAATCTGACTATCAATACGATCTATACGGGTTTATAATAAGATTCTTTACGAAGAAGGAACGGAAGGGCCCAAATGAAAGGGTTGAGTAAAAGCAGTTTTACGTTTGAGCCTGTGGCTCGTAAGTTTCAAAGAACTTTACCTTCTTGATATCATTAACATACTTGAAGACATCGTTAACAATTGCTCTCTTAATTATCTGCAGCCCTTCTAGCATGTAGCTTTCGTTTGGTAATTCTATTTCCAAGTTCCCTTCATTCAGTGTCAACTTTAATTTGTTTTCCTCTACTGGGATCCGGCGCTTCATTAGTGCTGTTATCTTCTCAGTATCCTGCTCTAACTTTTTTACCACTTGTAAGGAATAACTCAAAGTTCTGCCAGCAAGTCTGTGATTGTAATCTAACTGCACCCTTCCAGAGCCAATATATCGTACTATTCCTACTTTGTCATCTATTTCTATTGCATCCCCAATGTTAACTTCATCGGCTTTATCGCCGAGCTTTCGGAGTGGTATCATCCTTACCTTACCAGGATCTCTTTCACCAAACCCCTTTTCTGGAGAGACGTCTACAGTTAGGTTGGCACCAATTTCAGCATTAAGCAAGGCTTCGTCAACCCCCTTTACAATGCCAAACCTCTCTCCCTCTCCTACGGAAACTAATATAGGTTCATACTTTTTTGTTGGGTCGTGAACATTGAACTTCTTTGCATCATCTTCTACTGTTGTTGCTATTATCTCGTCAGTATCCTTGACCTTTGCGGTGTAGTTCATCAAAACAAGAGAACCCTTTTCCAGCGCCATAAAATCGGCTAGCAAGTGACCTTATATTAACCTTGCAAGCAAAAATTACTGTCTTAATTTTTCTTCAGCCACTGACATAGCATCTGCAGATGTCTTTATACCCATTATGTTAAACGCTGATGAAATCGCAGATAACGTTCGCATTACATGGTATCTGTTGACCTCTCCCATGCTACCAATCCTGAATATTTTTCCTTTCAGTTCACCAAAGCCACCTGCTAACAAAACCTTGAACTCATTTGCAAGTAAGGTTCTGAACTTTTTGTCCTCCATCCCATCGCGGTAATTAAGTGCGATTACAGTTTTTGATCGAGCATCGCCGTTTGCAAATGGTGTGAAGCCCATGCTGCTTAAAGCTGAATAAAATGCATCGGCACAAATTTTGTGCCTTTTTATCCTTGCATCTAATCCCTCTTCCATAATCATGTTTAAAGCCTCATCAAATGCAAAGTACAATGGCAGTGCAGGTGTAAATGGTGTTTCTGCCCTATCATCATAATACTTAAAGTATCTCGGGAGATTGAGGTAAAGTGTTGGAGGAGGATTATTGGTCATATACCTTCTAGCTTTTGTACTAACAGACAGTGGAGCTAGTCCAGGAGGTGTAGCCAAGCACTTTTGGCTCGCAGCAATACATATGTCAACATTCCATTTGTCGACTGGCAATTCGTCGCCTCCAAGGTTCGATACGGCATCAACTACAAAGAATGAATCGTGTTTTGACGAGAGATTGGCAGCCTTGTCAAGCCATGTTATCCTTGTACCCGTTGAGGTCTCGTTGTAAACAACATACAGTGCTTTAACATCCTTGTTACTGTCAAAAGCCTCTTCTATCTTCTCGTAGCTTGGGATCTCGCCGTAAGGTGCATTTACCCTAATGGTTTTTCCGCCAACTAAATCTATTAGATCAGCCAACCTACCGCTAAACTCACCATTAACTGGTATGACAACCTTGTCTCCCTTCTTGATGAGATTTACGACTGAAGCTTCAACACCACCAGTGCCAGAAGCTGTCAAGATCACAATATTGCTTTCAGTTTGAAAGACTCTCTTTGTTTTCTCTTGAATGCTCTTGTAGAGTTTCCAAAAGTCCTCACTCCTATGATTTATTATCGGAGCTGTCATCGCCTGCATTACCCTATGTGGCACATTTGTTGAACCTGGTATCATTACCAAGTAATTTGGACGAAATTCCATTACTAACGCACTAACTTCGATCCGTTATTTATAGATAAATCTTGAAAAATTAATGTGTTATTTGGGCGTTTAAGCTCTGTCACCAGGTGTAGTACAAATTAAGATGAAATGTATTGAGTTAAGAGATTATGTGCGATGTTGTGCTGGCTACCTATAGCCATTACACTTTCGCAGCGTCGTAACAAGCAATGAGCAAGGCGAAAAATTGAAAAGTTAATTATGCCATTATGTCAATCCAAGACGATTATCATATGAAACATGGAAAGAGAGGCAAGAAACCGGATCTTGGAGCTATCTTTGACAAGCACGTGAAATTTGAGTTCGAAGACCATGATGTCGAAGCGACGATGAAGACCATGACCAGAGAGCCATACCTGCATAATGTTCCCACACTGACTGGTGGTGTAGGCTACGAAGGGGTCCATGGTTTTTACAAAGATCACTTCATAGGTAAGATGCCTGGAGATACTAAGGTCGAGCGAGTCTCACGCACAGTAGGTAAAGATCAGGTTGTTGATGAACTAATACTAAGTTTCACCCACGATACCGAGATAGACTTCATGTTGCCTGGCATCCCGCCCACTGGCAAATGCGTTGAGCTTCCGCACGTCGTGATAATGAAATTTAAAGGAGGCAAGATCGCTCATGAGCACATTTACTGGGATCAGGCATCGCTGCTAGCGCAGATAGGTCTGCTTGACCCAAACCGATTACCCGTGACTGGAATCGAAGAGGCAAGAAGGCTGCTTGAAATCTCGAAGGGAAAAACTAACTAACAGAGGTCATTGTTGGCAGATTTCTGACAAATGTCTGCCAAATATTTTTTTGATTGTATCATTACACAATACATAAAATGTGCATAAATGACTTTGCAGTTGCATGTGCCATAGACAGCTCACCACCATATTTTACGTATGAAGAGGAAACGATGCTAATCATAAATTCTGAAGAGCGTGAAAAGCGAGGAACAAGTGGGTTTCTTGCAATTGAACAGTATCTGGAAGCGCTGATTTCTCACGAATCTATACATGTCATAATCAAGAAATTCGTAAATGAGGAAGTATCCGACTCATTGGACGATCTCGAAGTAATAGTTCGCCACAGGGGGCTAGCATTTCAAGTTACTCTCAACAACATAGCATTTGCGACTGATATGTCGGGTATAGTTTTACCATGAAATTGATTTACAGTAAAGGATTTTTTGGATTCTGGTATCAAAAAAGCGCTGGTGCAAAAATGACCCTCTCCATTAGCCCAAACACGCATTCATATTAGATTAGCATTTCGAGACCAATGTACACATTATACATTGGAATTTTGATTATTTTCTACAATAAATAGTAGATGTTGAAAAATCGATATATTATTTCAGAACGGACCACATAAAGAGCTGAGCAAACAGTTGATACTCTTGAACATACAAGAATACATAGCAAAACAAAGGCACCGAAACTATGGTAAAGTTATGTTGCTCTCACTGCAACACCTGTTGTGATGGCATTAGTGAGCTGCAAG
>JBHICH010000001.1:0-87054 GCA_046759465.1 Nitrososphaerales archaeon | reverse complement strand
CCATGAAGCTTTGAGCGAAGGCAAGGTTGAGCTCGCAAGATGCTACGTTGCTGCAATAGTTAATGATCAAAACAATGCTAGATGGCTCGGACATTTAAAATCATTCTTGCCACCCTTTGATGTTGTTTATACTGGCAATGCTTATGTTACAATGCTTATGAGAAGCTCGGGCGTCAAAGTTAGCGAAGTAACATTCTATGATAGAGAAAAATACAATGGAACAAAGATAAGGCATCTGTTGTTAAAGGGAAGTAGTTGGCAAGAGCTTGTGCCAAGATCAGTTGCGCAAATAATAGAGAAGATAGATGGGACCAAGAGGATTAAAGTAATTTCCAAATCGGATACCAAACCACAAGAGTGGTAGGTATGAGAGGATTAAGAGCCTGTCCCATCTGTCCAGAATGCGGTTCTGTGAAATTCAAGGTGATAAGGAACAAAGGAAAAAACGTTGTTATCGAGTGTTTAAAATGTACAAAGAAGATGAAGATCTAAACTATACTTGATTAAAGCATGGTTTTAATATTGTCCAGATTAAGAGGTGGGCATGGCAAAACAATGGATGGACGATCAGGTTAAGCTTGATCCTATAAAGAACGAAACTATTGCTGTGATTGGCTATGGAATTCAGGGGCATGCACAGGCAAACAACCTTAAGGATTCTGGCATTAATGTAATTGTTGGTTTAAGAAAGGGAAGAAAGAGATGGGAACAGGCTGAGAAAGATGGTCATAATGTTCAGGAAGTAAGTGATTCAGCAAAGAACGCCGACATTATACATATATTGATTCCAGACATGGAGCAGGCAAGGTTGTACAAGCAGGAGATTGCTCCACATCTGAGCAAGGGCAAGGCTCTGGGATTTTCACATGGTGCCGCAATTCACTGGCACTGGATTGAACCGCCAAAACATGTTGATGTAGTAATGATTGCTCCAAAAGCTCCTGGCCAGAGATTAAGAGAACTATACTTGGAAAAGTTTGGCACACCAGCACTTGTTGCAGTTCACCAAGATTATACAAAGCAAGCATGGGATAGATGTCTTGCAATGGCCAAAGGCATTGGTTGCACAAGAGCAGGTGTGTTGGAAACTACGTTTAAGGAGGAGGTTGAGACTGACTGGTTTGGGGAACAGGTAGATCTTTGTGGTGGAGCACACTCGTTGATACTTGCTGCATTTGAGACCTTGGTAGAAAGTGGATATCAGCCTGAAGTTGCGTACTTTGAGTGCCTGCATGAACTGAAGTTGATTGTAGATTTGATTCAAAGATATGGGATCACCGGAATGTACAACAGATGTAGTGAAACAGCAAGATATGGTGGATTGACAAGGGGACCAAGAGTCATAGACGAGGGTGTAAAGAGAAAGATGAAGCAAGTATTGTCCGATATCCAGTCAGGAAAGTTTGCCGAAGAGTGGGTAGGTATCTATGAAAAAGAGGGCAAGATGGCATTTGACCGTTACCTGAAGGAGCTAGAGCAGCACAAAGTTGAACAAGTTGGTAAGAAGATGAGGAAGATGATGTGGCCTAAAGAGCAAGAGGTTTGATCAAAAATTCGTTCCATCAAAAATGAAACTACTTGCCTTTTACCTTTCCAACATGTTCAGTAATATGCCGAGTTATCGTTTCCAACGGTGTGCCGGGTCCAAAGTTTCCAGTTATTCCTTCTTTCTCCAGTAGAGGTTTATCCTGTTCTGGAATTATTCCACCACCAACTAAAACAATATCCTTTGCGCCTTTTTCTTTTAGTATCCCAGCAACCTTAGGAAATAAAGTTGTATGTGCGCCATTTAGCAGACTCATTGCAACTGCATCAACATCCTCGTCAATTGCCATCTTGGCAACTTGCTTTGGAGCGCAGAATAATCCAGAATAGATGACTTCCATGCCGGCATCTCTAAATGCCCTGCACAAGACAAGGGCACCTCGGTCATGACCATCCAAACCCAACTTTGCTACCAAGACTCGCAAACGTTTTTGCTGTTGCCGTTGCATGTTATTCTAACCTAGTTAAGGGTCTTAAAATCTTTAGTGAATGCAATAATAGGTTACTGCAGGTTTCTCAGCCTAAGCTCTTTTCTTTTTAAGCATATCTTTTTAATCTAATGAATAGTTTTGACATTAATCATCACCGCTTTATGTTTTTAACATCTACACGGCTTGGACTATCCAATCTTTGTCATCCAGATCTCAAACTCGTGGTTGACGTAAGCCCACTCAGGGTTGTTCCTTGTGTCCCGTAGTTCAGCCAAGAGAGACCTGAAATCATTCTCGTAAACATCCTCGAACTCGAAATAGGTGAGGAAATCGTAGCTAAGCACAGCATTAAGGTGGCGTGAGTGGTAAAGCTTCCGAAAAACTCTGTCAGCATACTTGAGTCCAATTGCCGTGTGTCCTTCATGAGTATCACTCCTCTGGAAATAAGCTTGTCGTTGGTCCTGTGCAAGCTTCCACCACTCCTCAGATTTTCCAATTGGAATCAAGACAGCTGTGGTATGCTCCGATGCTTCCAGCTCTGCAGAGCGAGAGCGTCTAGTTAGTTCCTGACGCTGGGCATCGCTGGTGTAGTGCAGATTTTGTGTCACACCGTAAAACTGGATTACCGAGGAACCGACAGAAGATAATGATTCCTCTGATAGTGAGATCGGCACTGAGGTTTCAATCTGCACAGCGCTCCAGCCTTGCGCAAGATCGGCTGGAACCTCTCCTCGCACGGGGACGACCTCTCGGACACGGTAGCGATCGAGACGACCACCCTCGTCCATCGTCAACGAGCTCAACGTTGTTTCATTTGCGGTAGCAAGAAAACGTACCCATGTATGCGGTGACGACTTCACAATTCTTGCTCTCTGGTTTTCCTCTAACATATTTTTCGGTGGTGCTCCTAGTTGGAAGGCTCCAAATGCTGCTGCTACTCCTACTCCAAAAGCACCAGCCATCTTTAGGAAATCTCTTCTTGATATTTTCACCATTCCATAATCGCCATGCCCACGGTTCCATAATCAAAAAGTAACTATAAGCATTTTCTATTGTTCGTAACGCTGTTTTGTAGTTGCCTAAGGGGGTTCACGATTTCTTCGATTTCAAAGATTCTTTAACTAAATCTCGAAGACTGAATTTGGCATAACCTCTGTAAATGCTTTTAAGGGACATCGGGAAGACGTGGGTAGAAATGAGTCAGAAATCACAAATTAAACTCGGTGACATAGCGGTGCGAGAATTAGATCCTCAAACATGGAAGGATTTTGAAAGGTTATTCGAGAGACATGGAGGAGTATGGGGAGGATGCTGGTGTATGTATTACCATGTTCCAGAAGGATGGTCTGGGAGAACCGCAAAACAGAATAGAGCTGATAAGAAAGAACTTGTACAGAATGGGGAAGCTCATGGGCTCCTTCTGTACAATGCTGGAGACCCGATTGGTTGGTGCCAATATGGTCCCCCAAAAGAGCTTCCCTTGATCGATAGAAAAAAGTCTTATCATAATGCTAAAGCTCTGATGAATAGAAAAAAGAAATCTTATCGTACCGCTAAACATTTCTGGAGACTAACCTGCTTCTTCGTTGACAAGAGGTACAGAAACAAAGGCGTTGCTAGACTCCTTTTGGATGCGGCCCTCATCTTTATGAAGGAACACGGTGTTAAGATGGTAGAGGCATATCCTATTGATACTAGTAGAGGAAAATACCGCTCTGATTTTCTCTGGCCAGGTGCCGTGAAACTCTTTACATCGGCAGGATTTAATGTTGTAGCCAAATTCGGGAAGAAGACTAGGATTGTACAAAAAAAGCTATAAGAGTTAATTTAAAAAACTTGAACCTTGGCCCATTACTCTTTTCGCTAAATCATCATGCTTCATAAAGCATAAGTGCTAACCTTTTTGCAATAAACTGCGGTCTTTTTTTCCAAAGCTTTTTGAACCTGCTTACTGCGATGGCTGCAGCAACAACTCTTGCTTTCTGAAGTCGTTTGACACGCTTTAAATCTTTGGTGAGCTGCGTTCCCAGAATAGAATTATGAACTTGCAATTCCCACATATCCAAGCCCTAACATATGCGCCTTTTATTCGCGACATTCCATGTTTACCGCCCTTCCTTTTAGCGATAGTGGGAAGCACATTTCGATGTGGACCTTTCCTCCAATGTCTTTTACCACAGTTAGGACAATTAAGCTTAGGATTCACAATGCCAGTACAGTTAGCTTTCTAATAAGGATGCGTGATGGCTCACCACTACGCTTCACAGCGTAAATATGAATACAGCTGTATGAATTTTAAGCAATAAAAAAGAAAAGGGGATTTATTTACTGATTTGGCTTCTTTGACAGTGCATCTACTGTATATGTTACGGTAAATGGAGTGCCATCAGTTGTATGGAAAGCCAACGCACTACCTGTGAATGACAGACTCCCAGAAGGAACTGCTGAACCAGAGTCTGGTTTAACTAATGTTATTGCAATTGCTCCATCACCAAATGGTGACGGTGCTATCAAAGGTTCACCACGCTCATCTATTTCCATGCTCTGGTCATATCCATGTAATATTACGACGTCAACAGGTATGCTTGATGTCCATGTTATTGTTCCAGACCAAATCTGTCCGTCTTCTCTGGGTGGAACTACAAGGACTAACTGGTGCCCTGAGTGTCCTGGCACTGGATCTGTATCTGATATTGCAGTAGTTTGAGCTACGAACCTTCTGCTCATCTTGGCTGCTTCTGCCTGCTGCTCATTTATTGCTATAGCGACAGCTGCTGCAACTAGAACCGCCGCAACAACTATCCCAGCCCCTAAAATTGCCTTCATGCCAGCTCTGACCCTAGGAAAGGACTGATATTAAAAAAGGATTATCCTACAAATATAACATAATTAGATTCTTCTTTGTTTACGCATAATCACCCAGTCTGTGCAACATGGACTGCACCATAAATGATTAGGCTCTTTTATTAAATCAAGTTTAACTTTATTTATCCAACTCCTGCTACTTCTGTCCTTTCATGTATCTTGATATGGGCATCTAGTTCCTGCCGACTCCTGAATACTTGACCACACTTGGAGCACTTGAACTCTGGCTCCGACATACTCAACCTATCTCACTATGGAAGATATAAAAACATAGAAATGATGGGATTTAAAACCTGCGTAGGTAAAGAGTTACGCGTATGAATGATAAACTGATTATATTAGATTCCTCTTATTTTTTAAAACATGTTTCAAACTGAACGTTTCCTCGGTCTAGATTTGCAATACTTTTTGCAACAGTCTTGAGGGGAGTTACTTTATAGTGCTTGCTCAAGAACAGATTAAAGAATAAATAATTTCAGCATATCCTAGTAATATTATGAGTGAAGGACTAAGCAGAAGTTTCTGGGATCTCATTGTAGAAAAATATAGGGGAGCAAAGTTGCGGAGACCGATTTACGTTATACAGGAACACCACGCAAAGAGGGTTCACTGGGATCTCAGATTTGAGATAGGTGGTGTTCTAAAGAGCTGGGCACTTCCGAAGGGAGCACCTCAAGGAAGCGAAATGAGACTTGCTGTTCAAGTGGAAGACCATCCAATTGAGTATGCAGCGTTCGAGGGTAAAATCCCTGTAGGAAATTATGGAGCTGGGGATGTAAACATATGGGATAGTGGGACCTTTGAACTTGTTGAAAATGAAAAGAAGAAGATTGTGGTAGAGATCAGCGGGCACAAACTAGAAGGAAAGTATTGTTTGCTTCACTTCAAGCCCAATGAGAACAACTGGCTGTTCTTTAAGGTGAAGGAATAGCTTTCATCAGTTCATTCATATCAGATCGTTCTCTGTTCAATGCAAGATTTATTGCAACACTGCTAACATCCAACGCCAACGCAATTTCAGTAGGATTGAAAGTATTCTTTTCAGTAAGGGTGATGATTTGCTTTTATTTCTTCGTCAGCCCAAGTACAAAAAAGATCTGATAAGGTTTTCAAAAGATGTGTAAATGGTTTTTTGCTTCGTAGACTAGCACTCGTCTTTATTATTAATGTGAAATCTATCCTTTAGTTCCCTTGGCTCGCCTCTTCAGGAATAGAGAAACTACCCCTATAATCCCCAACGAAATCAGAGCAACTACACCTGCCCCGATCATCCCCATCGAAATCAGACTAAGTCCACTTGAGCCAGTATCTTCGCCAACTATTACTCCAAAGTCCGCTCTAACAGTTTTTGGCTCATCCGCAATATCTGCGTCCAACATCACCTGATAGCGACCTTCTTCAGGAAATATGTACTCAATGTAAAAATCGCTTATCTCGTATCTTGCCTTTGGTGATGTAAAAATAGTATCACCATCTTTCTGTACCTTCACGCTCGCCTCCAAGTTCCATACATTGGATCCTTGCTCATCTAAAATGCTAAACCCAAGTGTTGCTGGCTGCTCTGCACTTAGAGAAAGTGGAAGAATTTGGAACCTTACTTCATAGTTTTCTACTCTTTTGGTAATCACACCACTTCCTATAAGATGCGCCTCAGCAAAATCAATATTGATAAATAGCAAAACTACAACCAAGAATATTGCAAGATAAACTCTTTGGCGGTGGCTGTACAACATTTTTGCCTATTTCCTGCTTCGAATTTAAATGCATTGGTGCATCCTTAGAACATCTTTTTGTCTATTTTTATTTTTGCTAGGGTCACGATAATCAACATCGAAAGAAGAAAAATTATCAGTGGGAAAGGAATCTCTAGAATTGCAGTTGTGCCAACTATTGCAACATCATGAGTGCCATCATCAGTATTGATCAACAACACGGATTCCGAATCCCCTTCAATCAAAATAAATTGCGCTGAACCGCCTTTGACATTGAAAGAGCCATCGAGCAAGACTTTCGGAATAGTCATATTGATAAAACCTGGAGTTAAGAATGGCGTTTTAACATTCATCAAAATTTGCTTTTTTGGTTGATCAAAAGTTATACTTTCAATCTTTGAGTTAGATACAAATGTTATCTCATGCAGTTCATTCTCGTAATTAATTGTTTGAGTCATTCTGGGAAACAAAATATCATAGTTTATTCTAACTTCAGAGCTGCCTAGATTTTCCCAAAGAAAGTAATAGTTTCCAGTAGTCGGCGCCATAAAAGAGTCAATTCTTTCCCTTCCTTCAGAAACAACATGATTCGTTGTTGATCTTTTATCATGTGAATGTAGATTAAAAAAAACTGTTGCATCAGCACTGTAAGAATATTGAATTGTTTCTCCAGCATTCATTATGACACCAACCTCAAAGAACTTATCTGGCCGTATCACTACGTTACCAGAAGGCTCACCGCTAATAGGTGCCTCTATAGTCTTGAAAACTAGATTTTCTTTCTGCTGCACTTGCACATCAAACTCTGCAGTTATAAGTTCTGGATCGTTTGCAACACTTATCTCGAAAATGACTTTGTGCTGTCCTTCATGCTGGAATGTATAGCCAACAAATGCGTCATAGCCAATATATTTCTCTTCCAGCGTAGAAATTACCTTCTCACCCTGATTCAGCTTAATGATCACATCGGCTTCTGGTATGTGGCTAAGAGTTTTTGCATCGGCAATGTTGAAGGCAAGTACACTAGGTTCCTTTGCTACAGGAAAATCTGGTATCGTTGCAAAAACAATATAATAATTACGTGCGAACACGCCTTCACCCAGAAAATGAGCGCCCGAGTCATTCATAGTAATACCTAACACTAATGATCCCAGTGCAAATATTATCAGGGATTTAATCACTTGTTGCGATAAAAAATTGCTGTATTTAAATCACGCAGTATTGTGCGACCGATAATATTAGGTTCGAACGATGCACCAATCCACTTAAATTTCTTGAGTTCAAAGTCATCTTAAATTGGAAGGTACGGGTAGTAGGAGCTTAAATAAAGGCAAACTGTTTGGTATAATATCTGCTGCAGTGATAGCAATACTTTTAGTCCCAATAATTATTCCACATGCAGCACATACAATGTTTCCTCACCTCTTGCTTCATTTGGGAGCTTTTATAATGGCAGCATTTCTCGTATCGATAGGAATAATCTCATACAGAAGGCTCCGCAGTGCAAGGCTTCTCCTAACAGCATTAGCCTTCGTTGCGTTGACTGGAATAGAAGCCTTATACTTGGCGAATACGAGTTTGATGGACGGAGGTCACCTGACTATTCTGGAAACTGGCATAGAAGTTCCGCACATACTCGCCTTATTCATGGTTGCGATGTTTAGCATTGGAGTCCTAAAGGTTCAGTGATTGAACTTGATAAATTCAAACAATACTCGTGTTAGATCTGTCCTGATCGAATCGATAGAGAAATTTCCTGGAATACGTTATAGAGAGTTGCTACGCTTAACAAATCTAGCAGATGGGGTAATGAGCTATCATATTGGTCTCTTGGATAAAAAAGAGTTGATCAAGATTGCTAAAAAAGGAAGAGTGACAAGATTTTACCCAACAGCCATGAACGAATATGATACGATAGTAATTGGTGCTCTAAGAGTGAAGACAGCACGCCAAATAGTCTTGTTTGTCTTGTCCAATGAAGGTGTAAGTTTCAATGATATAGTATCACATGCAAAACGTGCTCCTTCTACGGTATCTTGGAATCTAAAGAAATTGCGATCCCTCGGTTTGATTCAACAAGTACAAAAGAATGGGCATATGCAATACACGGTAAATGTCAAGGATGACATCATTAGATTGCTTAGCAAATACAAATCCAGTTTCTTAGACAGGATGGTCGACAACTTTGTGGATGTATGGTGCGAACTGTAGTTTGACTAAATACAATCTAAAGAAAAAAAGGGTTGTTAGCCCTCAAGTTAAGCGTGGTCTTAACCCTTCTCTATCTCACTTACACTTATGACTACGCTGCTTGTCCTAGGGAATCTCATTTTTTCATCCGTGGGATTCAGAATAGCTATGTCTGTAACTGATCGATCTTCAGGAGGAAGGTCAACGTGATATATGCACATCTGTCCTGGAGTTGATAACGGTTCCACTAGCTCCAGGTCAATTGGTGCAACATCGGGTGCTACACCAACCACTATAACAAATGCTGCCTCCCCATCTGCATTGCATGGCAACTTTGTAGCTATATGCCCAGAGTTTATCATTGCAGGTGTTGAATCATAGAGATGTATGAAATCTTTTGCAGGAATGACCTTGAAATCCAATAATATTGTTGCAGAGTCCGCTACGCTTACATCTATCTCGTCCATCTCTTGTTGACTGCTAGTATTCGTAATCAGAGAAGTTACTAATACGACTGATAGGGCCACTACACCTATTGCTGCTATCGGATATTTCCTCATGAGTTAGTGCCATGATTTCATTGCATTAAGCCTTGTGGTGCAAACATCGAATTCATTTGTGAGAATTGATAAAGCTTCGTAAAAGGGGTTCTGGATTTGTTCGGAGATGAGGAAGAGTCAAAGCCATTTAGTTAGTACATGGTGGGTTTTTCTTTTGATGCTATAATTTTAATCTTCAGAATAGTTTTGACATTAATCATCACCGCTCTTTATTTTGCTTGCAACACGACCCCTATGGATGATTTCACTCATGCAGTCCAGGGAGTGTATTCAATCTCTACAGCATTCTCAACAGCGTAGTCTTCAACTGAGATAATGTCGTGAACTATTTCCATAGGATCACCAGGCTGCGGTGGGTAATAAGCTTGCGTAATGCCAATATAGATTTTAGCATATCTTTTTAATACCAAAATGTAAAGCAATTCTGTGGAGAAGGAATTAATTCATTCCTTGTTTAAAGGGGAGCGATCAGCTGTAGCAAAAGCTATATCAATTATTGAAGATGACCGCAGTGATGCCAAGACACTTGTAAAAAATATCTACAAGAGAACAGGTGATGTTCATACAATAGGCATCACTGGCTCTGCTGGTGCCGGGAAGAGCACTCTCATCGACAAACTTATTCCCGAATATAGATCGAAAGGACACAAGGTTGGCGTTCTTGCTGTGGATCCAACCAGTTCTATAACTGGAGGAGCTATACTTGGCGATAGGGTAAGAATGCAGAAACACGCACTCGATGATGGGACCTTCATCAGGAGCATGGCTTCTAGAGGTGCAATTGGTGGTGTTTCCAAGGCAGTGAGAAACGCGGTAAGGGTTCTTGACGCAGCTGGCTTCGATAAAATAATAATAGAAAGTGTTGGTGCCGGACAGCTTGACATAGAAATATCTAGGATAGTTGATGTTACCGTCGTTGTCTTTAATCCACAAACAGGTGATAGCATACAAGCAATAAAGGCTGGCTTAACAGAGATTGGTGATGTTTACGTCGTTAACAAGGCAGATCTAGGTGGCGCTGGCAAACTCTTTAGTGAAGTTAGAGATCTGATAGGAAGCACGAGGAAACACCCTCTTGTCTTCAAAACTGTGGCGCAATCTGGAAAGGGTGTAAAGGAGCTCGTGAAGGCTATAGAAGAATTGCTCGTAGAAGGAAGTAGCAATTACAAGGAATTGGGAAGAAAAAGAGTGGAGGACGAGTTGAAGGATATGGTTTTAAACATGGTTGGACAGAAAGTTAGTACAATGCTGGGCAAGAGCAAGAAGTATCAGGACTACGTTGATCTTTTGCTGAAAAAGAAGATAGACCCTTACGAAGCAGCGGAGGAACTTGTTGCAAATATGCTGGTGTGATCTTATGGCTGACTCCTACAAAACCGATTCTGATATTCCTGTAAAGCGCATCCACAAGAACAAGGATAGTAAGAAATACGATAATAGAGATGCCGATTCTGGAAAGTATCCATACACTAGAGGTGTCTATACTAACATGTATAGAGAGAAGTTATGGACAATGCGACAGTATACTGGTTTTGCAAGTGCAGAAGAAACTAATCAAAGGTTCAAGTTTCTGCTTGAACATGGTCAAACTGGTCTAAGTCTTGCATTTGATCTTCCAACACAGATTGGTTACGACTCGGATGATTCTCATGCAGAGGGCGAGGTTGGAAGAACTGGTGTTGCCATAAGTTCTCTGAAGGATATGATGGTTTGCTTCGATGGCATCCCAGTAGATAAAGTAAGCACGTCTATGACAATAAACTCTACTGCAACGACACTTCTTGCATTTTACATTGGTGTTGCAGAGTCACAAGGAGTCTCACAAAATAAATTGCGCGGAACACTGCAGAATGATATACTTAAGGAATACATCTCTAGAAATACATACATCTATCCTCCAAGACCTTCGATGAGGCTGTTTGTAGATTCTGTTGAGTACTGCTCAAAACAAGTTCCACAATGGTATCCCATCAGCATATCAGGATACCACATGAGGGAAGCTGGCGCAAATGCAGTACAGGAATTAGCATTTACATTTTCAAATGCAGTTGCCTACGTTAACGCATGCATTGAGCGAGGCTTAAAGGTTGACCTCTTTGCTCCACGGTTATCATTCTTCTTCTGTTGCACAACCGACTTCCTTGAAGAAGTTGCGAAGTTCCGCGCAGCAAAGAAGATCTGGGCAAAGATAATGAAAGAGAACTACCATGCAAAAAATTCAAAGTCTTGGCATTTAAGGTTCCACGTGCAAACAAGCGGGGAATCACTGACTGCACAGCAGCCCGACAATAACATAACTAGAGTTACATTGCAGGGACTTGCAGCTGTTCTTGGTGGCTGTCAGTCACTGCACACAAATTCTAAAGATGAAGCTTTGGCATTGCCCACTGAAGAAGCAGTTAAGATCGCGCTAAGAACACAGCAGATTCTTGCATATGAAAGTGGGGCAACGAAAACTGTTGATCCGCTTGGGGGTTCTTACTTTATAGAATATCTTACAGGAAGAATTGAAGAAGAGGTTAACAAATATCTTAAACGCATCGAACGCATGGGCGGTTCTCTTATTGCGATAGAGAAGGGTTTCTTCCAAGACGAGATAAGAAGAAACGCATACAAGATCAAGAAGGAAGTTGATGAAGGTAAACGCATTATAGTTGGTGTCAACAAATTTGTCGATGAGTCTACTGCAGAGCCAAGGATACACAGGATAAATCCTGAGATCGAAAGGAAGCAAGTAGAAAGATTGAAAGAATTGAAGGCTACAAGGGATAAAGGAAATGTGGAGCAAGTTTTGTCAAAATTAGACAAGGCAACTTCTCGTGACGAAAATCTAATGCCTTTTATAATATATGCAGTAAAGGGTTATGCAACTCTGGGAGAGATAAGCAATGTGTTTAGAGATGTGTTTGGCATATACCAACCAAAGGTTTCGTTCTAGGTGTTAGCATGAGAGTAGATCATATTGCAATTGCTGTTAATAACTTAGAAGAGGCTGTAAAGACGTTTGAAAAAGTGCTCAAGGTTAACAAGAAGCAGATAATGACAGTTGAAAATGAAAAGGTAAAGCTAGCTATGTTGCAGTTAGAAGATACTAGGTTAGAGTTGATGGAGCCAACGAGCGATGACAGTCCGATAAAGAAGTTTCTTGTCGAAAAAGGCGAAGGCATACATCACATTTCAATCTCTGCAGATGATATCGATAACGATGTTGATAACGCAATGCAAAACGGTTTAAAGATTCTAGGTGGGATACGAGCCGGAAGTTATGGAAGAAAGATGACATTTATTCATCCTAAGTCGCTTCATGGTGTACTAATGGAACTCTGCGAACCTCATGAGGAATAGGGTAAGACTACGTTGCGTGTACTTGCATTTTCAGACGTTCATGGCGACCTCTCTCTTATTGAGAAAATAAAGCAAGCATCCAAGGACTGTGATCTAATTTTATGCTGTGGTGATATAACGCCTCTTCAAGGTAAGACTATGGATGTGGCAAGGAAGATCGGTACCTTTGACGTAAAAGTTTTAGCTATTCCGGGGAATTTCGAATTGCCAAATGAAATAGAAAATATGTGCACGGAATTGGGATGGATCAACCTACATGGTAGGAGTGCTGAGATCAGCGGTCAACTGTTTTCCGGTTGTGGAGGAGGAAATATTGGACCCTTTCATACGCCATATGAGTTAAGCGAGCATCTCTTCAAAGAGATTCTTGACAAACTTGATACCTCAAGATCATTTGTTTTTATTAGCCATTGTCCGCCTAAAGGCTTCCTTGACGAACCAAGGCAGGGTCTGCATGTTGGTTCTGATGTAATTAGAGAATTTGTTGAACAGAAACAACCAAAGCTTCAGTTCTGTGGACATATACATGAAAGTGGTGGCAAAGAAACTCGCGTAGGAAATACAAGAGTGATAAACGTTGCAAAGCGGATCAAACTGCTTGATATAAAGTAATTCATTAGAATGAGAAGAGGAAAATATTTTCGATCTCTTACCGTAATAATAAATTCTTCTCATAATTCAGATTAATGATCCTATTCAATCATCTTTAACGTATCAGATACCGTAATTATTCCAACAACACTTCCTTTTTGACTTACCAACGCGCATTTTGAAAATCGCACCAATGGAATCAGTGCCTTTGCTGGCGTTGCAATGTCGATTACTGGTGGGGAAGGCTCCATTGCGTCTTCAACGTTCATATTCTTGAGATCTTTTTCAACCATATGCTTAACCAACCCATCCTCACTTATCAGGCCAATTGGCGTTGTTGTGTCGAAGACAGGAACCTGACTGAAGGAGTTTTTGCGCATCAACTCAATTGCCTTGTGCAGTGAATCAGCTTTTACAACATAAACTAGATTCCTGCTGCAGATATCGCCAGCATGCGTTGATGAGTGTCCTTCCAGTGAGCTCAAGACTTCAAAGATTTTTCTCGCAGTTTCATAGCTCGGCTTGCATCTTCCAGATTCTATCTGATTGATCATCGATGTGCTTAAAGCAGATAACGATGCTAGCTTTCTCTGCGTTATACCAAGTTTAATCCTCGCTTGTTTGATGTATTCTAACCGCGGTAACAACTTTCCACACTACACCATTAAACAATGCATCATATAACCTTAATATTATACATTTTTGGTAGTTGCTCATATCATGGGTAAATACAACTCGGTGAAGCTTTACAGATTAAAGCGTACATTGGAAGATTTGTCAAACAAATCAGGGAGAGGCACCGAACTAGTCTCTCTTTACATTCCTCCAAGGAAAGCTGTACATGAGGTTATTTCAACACTTAAGGAAGAGTTTGGCACCGCATCAAACATAAAGTCTGATACAACCAGGAATCATGTTCTTGACGCTCTTACAAAAACTATGCAAAGATTGAAGCTTTACAGCGAAACTCCTGACAACGGCTTGGTAATATTTTGTGGCGCTTTGCCAACAAATGGTGTTGGTAGTGAAGTAATAACCTTGCATGAAGTTGTGCCTCCAAAGCCTCTGCAAACTTTCCTGTATAGATGCGACGATCATTTTCACACGGATATACTGAAGAGTATGCTAAAGGAAGAAAAAGTGATTGCAATACTTGCTATCGATAGCACAGAAGCTGGTCTTGGTCTTTTACTTGGCGATAGAGTTGAAACTGTTGAAAATATAACATCTGGTGTTGGGGGCAAACATCGAGCTGGAGGACAGTCAGCGAGAAGGTTTCAGCGTTTGCGAGAGATGGAGCTTAACGATTACTTTAATCGGGTTGCAGCATACTCAAAATCCGTATTCATTGATTCTTATAATGTTGAGGGCATAATAGTTGCAGGCCCTGGACCTACGAAAGATGATTTTCTAAAGAATGGATACCTTGACTACAGGTTGCAGAACAATGTTATGGCAGTACTTGATACCTCATATGCCGGCAGGGAAGGAGTAAGAGAAGCAATCGATAAGGCTCAAGACATTCTGCAGGAATACAGGCTTGTTGAAGAAAGAAAGCTCGTACAACAATTATTAGAAGCGGTTCACGAAGAGAAAGGTTTGGCTACCTATGGATTGAACGATGTTATCAGTGCATTGAAGAATGGTATAGCAGAACTCGCTCTTGTTAATGATAATTTGCACAAGGTTTGGTTGGAGTCGGTATGTAAGAGGTGTAACGTTAAAAGTGAAAAGATCGTAGAGAGGGATAAACTGATACAAGTTAAGCAAGAGATCATCAGCACACCGTGTTCTAGCTGTTCTGCATCAGATATTCATACCAATGTGCGAGATATAGTTGATCACCTAGAAGAACTTGCATCAAAGACAGGTGCGAGGATCGAGATTATTTCATCCAGAACGGAGGATGGAAAGATGCTTGAAAGTTTGGGCAAAATAGCGGCATTGCTGCGTTATCGAATGCACTAAGGTGTTAGTATGCAAAACATTCACCATGAAGAGTTCGTGCAAACCGTTATGGAGAGCGATGACAAGTATCTTGTGTTGTTCTATGCTGACTGGTGCCCCTTTTGCGCCAAATTTAAGCCGATCTTCGAATCTTACGATGGCAAGTTGTCATACAAAATTGCTGGTGCAAAGGTGAATGAGGACGAAAACCCATTATGGGACATGTTCAAGATAGAGTCGATACCAACCATTATTTGTTTTAACAATGGAGAGATAGTTACTAGAAGAGATGCTAGACGAGGGGTTGGCTTATTAAAAGAAGATATGGAGTCAATAGTCAAGGAACTTGTCTAATAATTTTATACGCATGTGCAAATATGTGTAATATCAATCAATTGTTATTGGTTCAACTAGTTTCTTGATCTTTTCTGCAACTACACTTAACTCCTCCATAGATGCTGTTTTTCGACTAGGCCATCTTCCTATTTCACTATCATTACTGAATCTTGGAACTATGTGAACATGAACATGTGGGACTATTTGATTCGCGGCTTCACCGTTGTTCTGTCCCAGTGTGAAGCCATCTGCACTGACAGCTTTCACAACTGCTTTTGCAATATGCGATGACAAATGAAATAACTTGCTAATATCCTTGGCAGGCATATACAATATTGTGTGGTAATGTTTTTTTGGCAGAACAAGGGTGTGACCACTGTTAATTGGATATTTGTCCATAAATGCGATAAACCCATCGCTTTCAAAAACATAAGCAGCTGTACTTTTGTGATTGATTATCGAACAAAATGCACAGTCCATATGCGACCAAAATAAAACGATTCATGCTTATATTTTTAAGGTTAAGCAAAACAGCACTTACATCGCAGATCATGAGTATAACTTAAATTATCATAGGCGCTAACTCTTCTAATGCGTCATCAAATAAATCTCTCAAGCAGAAAAGTGGTTGAAGGACCTGAGAGGGCTCCGCATAGGGCTATGTATAAGGCAATGGGTCTTACTGATGAGGATCTAAGCAAGCCCATCGTAGGTGTCTCCCATACCTGTAACGAAGCTACTCCATGCAATATGCATCTGGACAAGTTGGCAGAAAGGGCCAAGCAAGGAGTGAAGGATGCTGGCTGCACCCCAAGAGAGTTTGCAACAATTGCAGTAAGCGATGGTATAGCAATGGGGCACGAAGGTATGAAAGCTTCACTGGTTAGTAGGGAGATCATAGCAGATTCCATAGAGATCATGGTTCGAGCTCATCAGTACGATGGTTTGATTGGAATTTCAGGCTGTGACAAGAGCCTGCCTGGGACAATGATGGCTATGGCGCGTTTAAACAGACCTTCAGTCTTTGTTTATGGTGGCACTATAATGCCGGGTGTCTATGAGGGAAAAGAAATAACCATACAAGATATGTTCGAAGCTGTAGGTTCTTACGCTACAGGCAAACTGAGTCTTCAGTCACTTAAAGAAATGGAGAATCATGCATGTCCAGGCGCTGGTTCATGTGCAGGAATGTATACTGCTAATACAATGGCATCTATAGGTGAGGCAGTTGGTATCTCTCTGCCGGGAAGCGCATCGCCTCCAGCAGAAGATAGCAGGAGGTACCAGGTATGCTATGAGACAGGAAAGGCGATCATGAATCTTTTGGAGAACAATATACGGCCTGAAGACATTTTGACTTTTGAGGCCTTTGAAAATGCAATTGCAGTGATGCAAGCAATTGGTGGATCAACAAATGCTGTATTGCATCTTCTTGCGCTGGCAAAAGAAATTGGGGTTAAGCTAACCTTAAATGATTTCGAGCGAATCAGGCGCAAAACACCACATATTGCCGACATGCGACCTGGTGGGTTTTATGTCATGCTCGACCTGGATAAAATTGGCGGCGTTCCATTATTGATGAATAGTCTTCTTAAAAAAGGACTGCTGAATGGTGATGTACTTACTGTAACCGGGAAGACGCTTAAGGAAAATCTTAGACGGATCAAGTTTACTCCACATGCGAACCAGAAAGTGCTAAGGCCTACCAAGGATCCGATCGATAAGCATGGGACAGTTACCATTCTAGGGGGATCGCTAGCTCCTGATGGTGCAGTTGTAAAGATATCTGGGGTCAAGAACCGTAAGATCCGAGGAAATGCAAGGGTCTTCAACTCTGAGGAGGAGGCATTTCAAGCTTTATCAAAAGGAGGAATAGTTGAAGGAGACGTTGTTATAATTAGATACGAAGGTCCAAAGGGAGGTCCTGGTATGAGAGAAATGCTTGCAGTGACCGCAGCTATAGTTGGTCAGGGTCTAGGAGAGAAAGTTGCTCTAGTTACAGATGGAAGATTTTCAGGGGCGACTAGAGGCCTTATGATAGGACATGTTGCGCCAGAAGCTGCAGTTGGGGGACCGATAGCGTTAGCTAAAAATGGTGATGAAATAATTATTGACGCAAACAAGGGCTTATTAGATATCATCTTAAACAAGAAAGAATTAGCACGTAGGCGTGAGAAGTGGAAAACTATAAAGCCGAGATATACTCGTGGTGCTATGGCAAAATATGCTTCTCTTGTGGGATCTGCATCGGATGGCGCAGTAACGCATTCAAATACTCTTGGCAGATAAGATTTAGGTGGTTAATTTCTTGTTAAGGAACTGACCTCCTTATGTGACTAGCCCGTCTCCTTGCAAGTGTGTTTTCTTGGGATTAAGTAGAATTTAGAATCTCAATTTGAAACATTAAGTTCGACTTGAAATAACATCCTAGATAGTTATAAATATGGAAGGAGCAGACTCTCTGCAGAAATGGGTGGACACGTTTGGACGTCTTTCCCACAGTAGTACTTTGAATTTTCGACGCTTGAGTATAAACGAAACACCTTTTGAATTCTTCAAGAAGATTTACCCCAAATACGACCACGCCTTCATACTTGAATCTTTGGCGGGGCCAAGGGAAATGTCTGAAATGTCGGTAATTGGCTTTGACCCCGTGCTGGTTGTCAATTGTGATTCAAAAAGGTTTATTGTCAAAAACCATGATGGTCAAACAGAAACATATGATGTTACAGAACCAATGCAGCAGTTACGCGAACTAATGCCTAAAGTAAGCGATGATAGGTTCAGATACATTGGAGGCGCAGTCGGATATGCAAGTTACGATGCAATAAGATACTGGGAGAATATACCACTAACAAACAAAAAACTGAAAGGATATCCTCTGGTGGAATTCGGCATTTACACGGATGGAATACTATTCAACCATAAAGAAAACCAAGTGCACTACTTCTACCTTGACAAGCCAAGAATCGATGAGCTCAAACTTAATGATATATCAGCAGACTCTTTTGAATATACCGAACCATCCAGCAGCATCGATCAAAAAAGCTTTGTCAAGATGATAGAAAAGGCAAAGGATTACATCTACAATGGAGACATCTACCAAGTCGTGCTTTCAAAGCGGTTAGGCTTTGGCGTTAAGGGTAATCTAATCAAGGTTTACGACAAGTTGAGAGAGATAAATCCGTCTCCATACATGTATTTCCTTAAGATGAAGGACAAAGCGATCATCGGTTCAAGTCCAGAGATGCTAGTAAGGGTAAGTTCCGGCGTAGTTGAAACATTTCCCATCGCTGGCACTAGGCCAATTTTGGAAGACAAGAACAAAAATGTGCAGTTGAAGGAAGAGATGCTTCATGATGAAAAGGAACTTGCAGAACACACCATGCTAGTTGATTTGGCAAGAAATGATGTTGGCAGAGTCTGCAACTGGGGCACTGTTGAGGTTGATGCTTTGATGACCGTGAAAGAGTTCAGTCATGTACAGCATATCGTTTCGCATGTCACTGGGCAATTGCAGAGCAATCAAGATTGCTATGATGCGTTCAAGGCCGTCTTTCCTGCTGGCACAGTATCTGGAGCACCAAAGGTCAGAGCGATGGAGATCATTGATGAACTCGAGCCAGAAGTTAGAGGACCATATGCTGGGGCTCTGGGATACTTTTCGTTTAACGGTTGCTGCGACTTTGCAATCACAATTCGCTCAATGTTTGTAAATTCAAACAAGGCGTATTTGCAAGCAGGTGCGGGTATAGTCGCAGATTCTGTACCGGACAACGAATGGATGGAGACAGAGCACAAGGCAAACGCCTTGACGGAGGCACTGAGGAGGGCATCAAAATGAAGATCCTAATAATTGATAATTACGATTCATTCACATACAACTTAGCACAATTACTTGGCGAGTTAAAGACAGAACCAGCTGTTATTAGAAACGACAAGATAACAATTGACGAAATATGGAAGATGAGTCCAGACGCAATAGTGATATCACCTGGACCTGGACATCCCGCAAACAAAAGAGACTTCGGAGTATGCTCAGATGTTATAACTAAACTTGGATCGAAGATACCCATCCTAGGTGTTTGTTTGGGCCATCAGGGTATAGTGCACGTATACGGAGGCAAGGTTGTAAATGCGAAGAAGGTCAGGCATGGTAAGACAAGCGCGATTAAGCACAACAACAAAACCTTGTTTGAGCATGTAACCAATCCCTTCAAAGCCACAAGATATCACTCCTTGGTTGCGGAACCTGATTCAATACCCCCTTGTTTGGAAGTTACTGCTAATTCCTTAGATGACGGCGAGATAATGGGCATAAGGCATAAGGAATACGTGATCGAGGGTGTGCAGTTCCATCCAGAATCTGTTCTAACTGATGATGGCAGGAAGATCCTACTCAACTTTCTAAAGATCGTGAAAAGATGATAAAAGATTCAATCAAGAAACTGGAAGAATCTCAGAATTTAGATCACAACGAGATGTTTCAGTGCATGCACGAAATAATGAGCGCAAACGCCGATGATGCATCAATAGCTAGTTTCTTGCTAGCGCTAAAGATGAAAGGTGAATCGGTTGAAGAGCTGAAGGCAATGCTTGATGTCATGAACGAATTTAGCATCAAGATAAAACCTTCAGTAAGTGGAAGACTCATTGACACGTGCGGCACTGGCGGTGACAAGATCAATACCTTCAACATAAGCACAGCAGCTGCTTTTGTTGCAAGTGCAGCTGGAGTGAATGTTGCAAAGCATGGCAACAGATCAGTATCTGGAGTGTGTGGTAGTGCAGATGTTCTAGAATACTTTGGATACGATTTGAACACTGAACCAGATCGGGCCAAGGAGTGTATTGAAAAATTGGGAATAGGTTTCATGTTTGCCCCAAAATTTCATCCCGCAATGAAAAATGTTGCAAATGCCAGAAAGGAGCTTGGTGTTAGAACCGCGTTTAATATTCTTGGTCCTTTGAGCAACCCAGCTGGGGTTAATGCACAGGTAGTTGGTGTTTACGACCTAAATTTGATAGACAAGGTAGCACAATTGCTGAAGAATGCTGGAATGCAGGAAACCATGGTCTTTTATGCTAAAGACGGTCTAGACGAACTTTCAAACACTTGTGCAAATCACATAGCATGGTTGAGAAATGGTAACATAAGTGAATTTGATTTGAATCCTAGAAGTTTTAAGATCAGTTCAGCAGAACCAGCTGATTTGAGTGCTAGTAGCAAGGATGAATCAGCATTGCAGATGTTCAAAGTGCTGACTGGAACTGCCGATGAGAAGAGACTTGGGGTGGTTCTACTTAATGCGGCTGCCGCACTGATAGTTGGAAACAAAGCTGCTTCATTTGAGGATGCAATTCTGTCGGCAAGAAAGGCTGTTGAAAGTGGTAGCGCATACAAGAAATTGCAGGCGCTCATCAAGAGCTGTGGCAACATATCAAAGTTAGAGGGGTTAGAACAAAAATGGCAAAATTCTTGAAGACTCTTGCAGATACTGCTAAAAAAGCAATAAATGATGGAGTTTACGAGATCAACTTTACAATTTACCATCCCACATTCAGCATAAAGAATGGAATCACTAATTGCAACCATACTCCGATAATAACAGAAATAAAATTTGCATCACCATCGCTGGGCACTATACGAAAATATGCAGATCCAACACACATTGCGAAGGACATGATTGACTCCGGTGCTATCGCATTGTCAATACTGACTCAGCCAAACATGTTCGATGGCTCAGTAAACTATTTGGCCAATGCACGACTGACACTTGATGCTCCATTATTGATGAAGGACATAATGATAAGCGATGTGCAGATTGATGCTGCTGACAAGATTGGTGCTGATTGCATTCTCTTAATCGCGTCGCTCTTTAACGAAAATCTCTGTGAAGGTAGCATTGAACACTTTACTGACAAAGCACATAGACTTGGAATGGAGGTTTTGCTGGAAACACATTCCGAAGAGGAGTTCACTGAGGCTATGAAAGGCAGTGCTGATCTAATTGGAATAAACAACAGAAACCTTGACACCATGCAGATCGATATCAAGACCACTGAATACATACTGAAAAGGTGTGAGAAGAAGAAACCTGTAATAAGTGAGAGTGGAATAAAAGACCCAGATCAGATAAGGTATCTCAAGAGTGTCGGTGCAGACGCATTCTTGATTGGAACAAGTATAATGCAGTCCAATAACATTAAAGATGCTGTAAAGAAGTTAGTGATGATCATATGAAATTCAAACAATATCCTATAAAGGGCAAGTTTGGCAAGTTTGGCGGAAGGTTTGTTCCAGAAACTTTGATTCCAGCACTGGAGGAGCTCGAGCGAGCGTATCTAAAATTTAGAAATGATAGAAAGTTTAAACAAGAATTAGAATATTATCTTAAAGAGTATGCTGGAAGACCAACTCCATTATACTTCGCTAGGAATCTAACAAAAGCCGTTAGAGGAGCAAGGATCTATCTTAAGCGTGAAGATCTGCTGCATGGCGGCGCACACAAGATCAATAACACCTTGGGACAGGCACTACTGGCAAAGAAGATGGGGAAGGAGCGAATCATCGCAGAAACAGGTGCGGGTCAGCATGGAGTAGCAACAGCAATGGCTTGTGCCGCATTAGGCTTAAAGTGCGAAGTTTACATGGGATCAAAAGACATTGAGCGACAAAAGTTGAATGTATTCAGGATGAAACTTCTTGGTGCAAAGGTGTATCCTGTAGATTCAGGCTCAAAAACTTTGAAGGATGCTATCAACGAAGCCTTAAGGGATTGGATAACCAACGTTAGAACAACCTATTATTTACTCGGATCAGTTGTCGGTCCGCATCCGTATCCGATGATGGTCAGAGACTTCCAAAGTGTTATTGGCAAGGAGATAAAGCGACAGTTATTCAAGCTGGAGAAGAGACTTCCAAATACTATAATTGCCTGCGTAGGTGGTGGTAGCAATGCAATCGGCATATTTCACGAATTCCTTGATAGCAAAGTTGTGCTATATGGTGTAGAGGCTGGAGGTATGGGATTGAGTAGCAACAAACATTCGGCAACACTGTGCACTGGAACGGAAGGCATCCTACACGGCATGCTAACATGCTTGCTTCAAGACGACGATGGTCAGATACTCCATACGCATAGCATAGCTGCAGGCTTGGACTATCCAGGTGTGGGTCCAGAACACTCTTTTCTCAAAAGCATGAAGAGGGTAAAGTACACAAATGTTAGTGATGCTGAGGCAGTAAACGCATTTTTGGCACTATCAAAGTATGAAGGAATAATCCCGGCACTGGAGCCTGCACACGCGTTGGCTTATTCAATGCAAATTGCCAAGAACTACAGCAAGCATCATTTTATCGTTGTAGGCTTGTCCGGGAGGGGAGACAAGGATGTAGAAGTTGTCGAACGCTATCTAAAGATGAGCAATGACCAGAATAAGTGAAAGGTTTGTAGATCTGAATTCTAGAACTGAACATGCATTGATAGGGTATGCTATAGCTGGTTACCCTGACCAGGAAAGCAGCTTAGATGTGATCAAGGCAATGGTCAAGGGTGGTGTTGATATTTTAGAACTTGGAATTCCTTTTTCTGATCCGATTGCAGACGGTTCGACAATACAAAAAGCCTCCTACATAGCATTGGAAAGAGGGATAACTCCAACGCGAGCATTGCAGATTGCAAAGAAGATCAATGAGAATTTAGATGTACCATTAGCTATAATGACCTATTGCAATATTTTATACAAACCAGGTTTTGATGATTTTCTTAGAAATGCAAGATCTAATGGCGTTGACGGTTTGATCATACCTGATCTAATTGTAGAGGAATCACTAGACTTGAAAAAACAGGCATCAAAACGTGGTTTGGATACAATATTCCTAGTTTCTCCAAACACAAGTGATGAAAGGATCAAGGCAATAGTGAACGTTACATCTGGTTTCCTTTACCTAGTCTCTGTCTTCGGAACAACTGGAGAGCGAGAGGGATATGAGGATTATACATTAAAGGCCATAAAACGTGTTAAGAAATTTTCAAAATCCAAGGTGCCTTTAGCCGTAGGCTTTGGCGTAAGCCGAGATGAACACGTTAAATTCATGCTCAATACAGGGGCAGACGCGGTAATCGTCGGTAGTGCTTTTATCAATCTAATTGATCAGGCTGGTGGTCAGGAAATGATGAATAAAATTGAATCCTTGACACGATGTCTGAAGAATGCCACAAGGTAACATCCTGCAGCATAGATCATTTTACTCAATTCCGTACAGCTGGAATAACAATTAAAAGGGTGATTCACGATGGCCAGATATGCTGGAAAAACGCACTAATTCTACGCCGAAGTATGTCTTTGTCACAGGTGGAGTTATGTCTGGTTTAGGGAAGGGTGTTACCACAGCTTCCCTTGCAAAATTATTGCAGTTATGCGGGTTAAAGGTTTCTTGTGTAAAGATCGATCCATATCTGAATTTTGACGCAGGAACAATGAATCCATTAATCCATGGGGAAGTATTCGTAACTAATGATGGTGGGGAGTGCGATATGGACATTGGAACCTACGAACGATTCCTTGATGCTGATCTCAACAAGGATCATAACGTTACGACAGCGCAGATATATGCAAAAGTAATCGAATCAGAACGCAAGGGTGAATACCTTGGGCAGTGCGTGCAGATAATTCCGCATATTACAGATGAAATAAAGAATAGAATAAGAATCACTGCCAGAAGGGAGAACCTTGATGTTGTTGTTATTGAATGTGGAGGAACTGTCGGAGACATTGAGAGTTTACCGTTCTTGGAAGCAATGAGGCAGATTAGGCTTGAGGACGGTGGGAATAATACGTTTTTTGTGCATGTTACACTTGCCCCCATACTAGATGTTGTTGGAGAGGTGAAGACAAAGCCTACACAGCATAGCGTTCAAGAGTTGAGGAGGATAGGTATTCAGCCTGACCTAGTTGCTGTTAGATGCAAGATTCCTTTAGATACTGATGCAAGGAAAAAGATATCACTGTTTGCAAATGTTGAAGAGAAATCTGTAATTTCAAGCCATGATGCAACATCGATATATACAGTGCCGGAGGTTCTTGAGCAGCAGGGACTTGCTGAAACTGTGACAAGTAAACTTGATTTAAAAACAAGAGCATTCAACTGGGGAGACTGGGACGGTGTTATGAATTCTTATAAGAACTTTAAGGATGATGTAAAGATTGCGATGGTTGGTAAGTATGTTAAGTTGGCCGACAGTTATGTAAGCATAAACCATGCATTGAGTCATGCGGGCGCAAAGGTTGGATACAAGGTGAATGTAGAATTGGTCGATTCTGAGCAGCTTGAAAATGGCGGTTTGGGTAAGCTTGACAGTTTTGATGGAATTCTTGTGCCAGGAGGATTTGGGAAGCGCGGAAGTGACGGAATAATCAACGCAACAAATTATGCCAGAGTGAAGAATATTGCATATCTGGGAATATGCTTTGGTTTCCAGCTTGCTGCTGTAGCCTTTGCAAGGCATGCTTGTAATTTGGCAAACGCCAACTCCACCGAAGTTGATCCTGATACCGAAGATCCTGTTATAGATCTGTTACCAGAGCAAAAGAGCATAGCCAACATGGGAGGCACAATGAGGCTAGGAGCTCACGAGATCGACCTTGTTCCAAATACATTTGCAAACAAGCTTTATGGTTCTACAAAAACAATTAAGAGGCATAGACACAGATATGAGTTCAATCAGGAGTATAGAGAGCAGTTTGAAAAATTGGGAATGATATTCTCTGGCTCAAGTGATAATGGCAAAAGGATGGAGATACTTGAGGTTCCAAACCATAACTTCTACTTTGCAGTGCAGTACCATGCTGAGTTTACAAGCAGACCTGGCAAACCAGAAAAGGCGTTCCTATCGTTCATAAAAGCTGCTGTAAAGAACAGGAAGAGCTAAAGTTTCAGCTCGTAGATTCTCTGCCTCGCATCTCTAAGCGAGACTTTTTTCTTCACATATCCTTTACTAAGCAGGTGAGTCAACGCTAGCCTAACGGTTCTTTCAGGTAATATTGTTCTTCTCGCTAGCTCTTTCTGGCTCAACGGGCCTTCATACTCAAGTGTCTTTAGAACCAGCTTAGCACTTGGAGGCATTCCAAGTAGATCCTCTGCCAATCTTACCTTCTTCGCTATTAGTGATACTGCTGCAGAATCCTCAGCAAGCCTGACAAGCCTTGCCGGAAATTGGTGTTTAGAGCATTCTAATTGTTTTTTGATTCTTAATCGCTTACCACCATCAAGAATAACTTCACAGTGATACCTGCTGGTAACGTCGTCAACTTCAACAAGCGTATCGTCTGATACTACTAACGGTCTTCTTGTCACATCAAGTGAATTAACTGATACTATGAGAAACACTCTTGCTTTTTGTAGAACCATCGGACCACCTGCTGACATTGAATATGCAGTTGAACCAATAGGAGTTGATATGATAACACCGTCACTGTTATCGTGCCAAACATCCTCGCCATTTATCTTGAGCTTATGTTCCATCAATGTAGCGCTTTTGGATGGAAATAATGTAACATCGTTAAGAACAGGATCAACATCCTTGCTATCAACTCTTACACCTAAGCGCGTAACTTCGTCTACGCTGAAGTGTCCAGTCTTCAATCTGTTCATAGCTACTTCCAAGTTTTTAGTTTCTACCTGTGCAAGGAATCCCGTAGAATCAGATTCATAAATTCCCAAGACAGGTGCAGAATCTCCGACCATTTGATGGAAGAAATGTAGTATACCTTTGTCACCACCAGTAACTATAACTGCATCAACATCTTTTGCAATAACATATTGCTTTTTCATTATTTGTGATTGTATTCCCATACCGTCAAGTGTCTTTTTTACTTGTGAAATCATACCATCCTGCAGGTCAGCGCTTGAGACAGCTACTTTCACGAAAATATTGAATAAACACTTTAATTTAAAGTTAGCAAGGTTATTTAGACATAATTTAATCTTCAACGATCATCATCGTTAACGTTGATTTTACATGTTCCAAACGTCTTATATTATTGAATACTGTTTCTTTTATCTTGCTGTTAGAATCTCCTTCAACCATTGCGATTATATCGTATGCTCCGTAAACTTCGTAAATTTCTTCAATGCTAGAAACTTTCTTCAGTTCTTCAACTACCTTTGTATCAGTGCCGGAATCTACTGTAATCAGCACCAGTGCTTTCGACATAGTATTATATGCATAATACTAGAATAAAAAAAGTCTGATTGCAACTGAATCACGACCAAATCAATGTAAATTGAACTCTTTCAGTTATGTTACACTTTTGATGTTGTTATGAAGTATTGTTGCATAGTTTTCAATATCATTTTTTAGTGGTACTTTTGATATTCCTGTGGCATTGCTTTTCAATGCACTAAAAGAAGCAGCTACACCCAGGCACAACGCCCACCTTGCATCTTTACTATTTACGAAAGCGTATGTATAAGCTCCTGAAAGAATATCGCCTGTTCCAGTAGAATCTTGAACGTCGATCATCTCTGTGCTAATTTCATAAATACGTTCGTTACATAGCATAGTTGTTCTGTTGGTGCTTGTTAGAATTGCAGTTTCAATCTTAAGTTTCTTGAGAGCATCAACACCATTTACACCCGTTAAAGCGAAGGCTTCTTCATCATCGACCTTTATTGCATTTATTTTGAACTTATGAATGTTCATTTCTATTTTTTCTATATAACAACTACCGTCTTTCCGAAACTTTCTAACGAATCCTTGCGGGTCTAGAAATACAAAATTAACTTGTTTTGATATTTCTCTAACAACCTCACCACTAATCTCATTTATAATTGGGCTAACTACGCAAGCATCAGCATTGATGTTTATCTCATCATCTGCGATATCTTCACACTTGGCTAAAAGGAAGAGATTACGTCTTCGTCCGTCAATAACAAGTCTAAACCTTGTTGTAGGTTCGCTTGCAGAAATACAAGCATCTGATATTTGCAGACCCTTTTCATTCAATACGTTTCTATAATCAAAGTCGCGACCTACTTTCGTCACGAGCTGCACATCTGCTCCTAGCGATTTTATTGTCATACCACTGTAGCAAGTCGGACCACCAATACCAACAAAACTAGATCCTCGACTTTCGATCTGATCAATAGGTGTATGTGAAGTCACAGCAATTCGCACATGGATTACCTGTGATGAACTATAATTATTTCTTGTCACTCAAAATATCATAACACTTAAAACACACACCACTGGTTTACATGGTATGCCAAAGAAAAGAACCAGCAGGGGCCGATCGAAAGGCGGCAAGGGCCGTTCAAGTTTGGTTCAATGCAGCAATTGTGCGCGTTGGGTTCCAAGAGACAAGGCAAAGAAGGTTACATCAAGGCTTGGTTTGGTAGATCCATCTCTCGCAAAGGAGTTAAGGGCAGGTGGTACATACATCGCGGCTCCAACGATAGTGAAGTATTATTGTGTATCATGCGCGGTCTACTATGGTGTGGTTAAGGTAAGGTCTGAGAAAGAACGAAGAATATCAAGACCTTTGCATTAACTTCGATTGATGTGTGACAGCACACAGACAATTCTTTGGATGAATGTTATTCCAGCTATTATCGCAACTATTATTATTCCATAATATGTGAAGCCAGCTATGCTAAATGCCGCTATCACCAGCAGACGCTCAGCCCTTTCACCTATACCAACACCCTTTAGCTCAATACCCAATGATTCCGCTCTTGCCCTCGCGTAGCTAACCAAAAGTGATAGAGCCAACGCAATAAGCACTATTTTAGCATCTGCCAATCCTCCATACAGTATACCAAGAAATACTACAACCTCTGCAACTTTATCAAGTGTTGAATCCAAAAACGCGCCCTTACGAGAAATCTGTTTTATTGCCCTGGCAACGCTTCCATCAACAATATCAAAGAAACCAGATATTAGCAACAGTATACCACCATATATTGCCGCATACATTATTCCAGTATCGGCACTAGCATAAGCAACTGCAGAGGCAATTGCGAATGCTAAGCCCAATGAAGTCCAGAAATTTGGAGAGAAACCGCTAGAGGCAAATTTCAATCCGAGACTATTCATAGCTGGTTCGATCCTGTCTCTTATGCGGTTAAGCAATATTATCGAATATGTTTAGCAAGTATTTATAGGATAACACTAAATATTGTAAGCAAATGGGCAAGATCAGTAAAGGTATAAGTTGTAGCGTAAATGGGTGCAGTAACAATGCGGTTAGATCATTAAATTCTGACAGGGTAAAAGATTCTGGTCTTGACATTGGTTCTGGCTCAAAGCGAGCTTATCTTTGCAATGAACACTACAAGCAGTGGAAGAAAGAGTTCAAGCAAAGCAAAAAGGACGATGTAGCATTAAGATATCGTGGTGGATTCTAAAGTTGAGTTTTAGAAACCTTTAATTCAGCTCCGTTGATTCTCTACGAAAGATGCGAATATTGCAGCTGCACTCAAATTTCATAGAATATGAACCTATTGAGAAGGAAATAACTTCAGCCGAAGAAACTGAGAAAAAGAAAGTTAGATATGAGGATATTGTTGTAATATTTGTTGCTGTTGAAAGCCAGGACGACGAGAGTATAGTAAAAACTGCAATTGATGAAATAAAAAAATCATTGTCAAATTTAAAATGCAATAGGTTGCTGATCTATCCTTACGCTCATCTTAGTTCCAATCTGGCATCGCCTAGCACAGCATTAAGCCTCATAAAATCGATGGAATCTCTTGCAAAAGATGGTATCGAGGTACATAGAGCTCCCTTCGGATGGACTAAATCATTCAACATAAGTGTTAAAGGTCACCCGCTTGCAGAGCATTCAAGTGTAATTTCAAAACAGACTGTAAAGGAAAAAGTTTCAGAAGCATTGACGGCAGAGGAGAAACTTGTATCATACTGGTACATAATTGAGCCTGATGGAAAATTAACACCTGTAGAAAAGTACGATTTTACAGGTAAGGATAGCTTGGAAATCCTAGTAAAGTACGAAACTAAAAAGACGAGAGGTGTTGAGGAACAACCGCCACATGTTAGACTGATGAAGAAACTTGCAATTGCGGACTATGAACCAGCATCAGATGTTGGAAATATGCGCTTCTACCCAAAAGGCAGGCTAATTAAATCGCTGATTGAACAATATGTTACCAGAAAAGTAATGGAATATGGAGGCATCGAAGTTGAAACCCCAATAATGTATGACGCTAAACATCCAAGCATGGAGAGCTACTTTAACAGATTTCCAGCAAGGCAGTATAACATTAACGCAGAAGGTAGAGAACTGTTTTTGAGATTTGCTGCATGTTTTGGTCAATTCTTGATGATAAGAGACTTCCAACTTTCCTACAGACACCTACCATTGAAGCTTTACGAATTGACACGGTATAGTTTCCGAAGAGAGAAGAGCGGTGAGCTAGTTGGTCTACGAAGGCTTAGAGCATTTACGATGCCAGACTGCCATGCAATATGCAAAGATATTGAGCAAGCAAAGGATGAAGTATTGAAGAGGTTCAAATTATCCTTAGATGTTATAGATAGTCTGGGATTAACAAAAGATGATATTGAAATGGGTCTGAGGTTTACGGAAGATTTCTACAATTCGAACAAAGACTTCGTGAATAAACTGACAGCAATGCTTGGCAAGCCTGCTCTCGTAGAAATGTGGAAGGAAAGATTCTTCTACTTTATACTAAAGTGGGAGTTCAATTTTATAGATAACTTGGGCAAGGCATCTGCACTATCAACGGATCAAATCGATGTTGAAAACGGCACTCGATACAACATATTCTTTGTAAGTGAAGATGGATCAAAAAAGAATCCAATTATACTTCACAACTCTCCGAGCGGTGCAGTTGAGCGGGTGATTTATGCTTTACTTGAAAAAGCCGGAAAAGTTCAGAAAGCTAATGGCGTTCCAATATTTCCTTTATGGCTATCGCCAACTCAGGTCAGAATTTTACCAGTTTCTCAGCAATATTTGCAACATTGTGAAAAACTCGCTCAGCGGTTCGAAGCAAATCAGATAAGGGTTGATTTGGATGACAGAGATGAAACTTTGGCTAAAAGGATTAGAGAAGCGGAAATGGAATGGATACCATACATAATAGTAATCGGAGAGAAGGAAGTGAAAGGAGACAAGTTAAGTGTTAGAGACAGATCAGAAAATAAGGTAAGAGATGTTAGTGTTCAAGAATTAATTAAAGAAATTAGCGATGAGAATAAGGACAAACCGTTCATGCCTTTGAATATGCCTACACATGTATCAAAAAGACCACAAATAATGGTCTGATGCCTAGAATTCATGATCAGTATTTCTGCCATTAGCTTTGCTGCCAGTGCTGCTGTT
Organism: Nitrososphaerales archaeon; assembly: GCA_046759465.1. Lineage (GTDB taxonomy): Archaea > Thermoproteota > Nitrososphaeria > Nitrososphaerales > UBA213 > JBHICH01. The sequence goes on along the minus strand of JBHICH010000001.1, from coordinate 56,160 downwards.
GTGTCATTATAGTAAGCGGACGAGAGCTCGACTAGATCGAATGTTTACAGATATTTTACGAATAGATAAAGAATTTTAGAGGATTTCCCAATATTAATAAAGAGGCTTAAAGATAGCAAATCCGAAAATCACACTAAGGTGTTTAAGATCGTGGCTACGCAGAAGAAAGATGAAGTTATGATAGGACTTATTCAGACAACTGTCTCAGATGATACTACCTCAAACATGAAGAAAACTATGGAGAAAATAAAGGAAGCAGCAAAGAAAGGTGCACAGGTTATCTGTCTTCAAGAATTGTATCGAACCAAGTATTTTCCACATGATAAAAGAAGAGATGTTAGACAATTAGCTGAAACGATTCCTGGAGAGTCTACTTTGACGTTATCAAGTTTAGCTAGAGAACTTGGTGTAGTTATCATTGCACCCCTCTTTGAAAGAGCTCGCAATGGCAAATATTACAATTCAGCCGTCGTGATCGATACAGACGGGAAAATCATTGGCACCTACCGCAAGATGCATCTACCCCATGACCCGCACTTTTATGAAAGAAACTATTTTGAAGTAGGTGACTTGGGCTATCGCGTATTTAAAACTCGTTACGCTTCGTTTGCGGTATTCATTTGCTATGACCAGTGGTTTCCTGAGGCTGCAAGAGTGAGTACATTAAAAGGTGCAGATATCATCTTTTATCCTACCGCAATTGGTTATCCTGAAGATAGCGATTCTCAAGAGGGAGACTGGTACGACGCTTGGGAGACTATTCAGCGTTCTCATGCTATAGCTAACGGTGTCCATGTTGCCGCAGTTAACCGGGTAGGAAAGGAAGGGAAAATAAGATTCTGGGGGTCATCATTCGCCTGTGATTCATTCGGAAAGGTACTAAAGAGAGCAAGTAAAGAGAATGAAGAAGTTTTAGTTGTCGAACTAGACCTTCATCAAAATAAAAAAATTCAGGAAGATTGGGGCTTTATCAAAAACCGTCGTCCGGAGACTTATCGTCTACTTCTTTCGCATGCCACACCTCTCGCATCAGGCTACCACATGCCAGCAGAATGGGAAAAGCATGATGCGGTCTGGTTGGCATGGCCCCATGATCTTGGAACCTTTCCTGATAGACTTGAAAAGGTCGAAGAATCATATGTACAAATTGTTGGCGCTGTCTGCAAAAGTGAAGAATTGAATCTTTTAGTCAAAGATGATGCTATGAAAGTAAAGGTAGCTGAACTGTTTAAGAAAAGAGATATTGATTTAAAAAGAATTAATTTCCATCTAATGGATTATGCAGATGTCTGGATTAGGGATTACGGTCCCTTTTTTTTAACTAATAATAGTAAACAACAGACAGCTATGGTACATTGGATTTTTGATTCATGGGGTGGAAAATATAAAGAGCTTATGAAGGATACCCAAATTCCCTCTATCATAAATCAGAAATTGCAACTGACTTATTTTACGCCAGGGATTGTATTGGAAGGTGGAGCTATAGATGTAAATGGTAGAGGAACACTCCTAACGACGGAACGGTGCTTATTGAATAGAAACCACTGTCTTTCCAGAAGAGAAATCGAAAAATACTTGACAGATTATCTAGGCGTGAGTCATATCATCTGGCTGAAAGGAGGTGTTGCAGGGGATGATACCGACGGTCATGTTGATAATATTGCTCGTTTCGTAAATCCTACAACCGTTGTATGCGCTTACGAGGAGGATGAAAAAGATGAAAACCATTCTATCTTAACAGAGAATTACGAGATACTCCTTAAATCAAAGGATCAAGACGGGAATAAATTAAATATCATTAAATTACCAATGCCTGTATTTGTCGGAGATGGAAATGAGAGGCTACCTGCGAGTTATCTTAACTTCTATGTAGGAAACAATGTGGTTTTGGTTCCGATCTTTAGAGATTCAAATGATCAATTAGCATTAAATGCTATTCAAGAGGTATTTCCTACTAGAAAGATCGTTGGTATTAATTGCGCTGACTTGTTATATGGATTCGGAACCATTCATTGCATTACACAACAGCAACCGGCTGCAAAATAACTAAACTAGATTTGTTCCGAAATTGAGGACAAAATAGTCTGTTTCTAGATGGTTATTCTCAAGTTCAAGATAGGTATACTTTAGTTACCTGCCTCTACCTTGACTTTACCTTCCTCATAATCTTCTCTGATTTGTAGACCGACTTCAAACTTTCATAGTACTCGTCAAGCTTGGTGTAGAGTCGCTTGGGTTGCCTTGGCTTGTGCTTTGCGATGACATAGAGGCAGAGCAAGGGAAATGATATCGATGCATCACCATACACGGTGATAAGATTTTCATGGGACGTCTTCACCTTGCCCCAGCTTTTTCCCTCCTGCAGGGTGGCTCCAGATAGGCCACCAGTATCGGGCCTAGCGTCTGTGAGCTGTATTATGTAGTCCAGACCGCCATGGTTCAGATGCAGGATCTGGTCAAGCGAAGGAGCGGTCTGCTGTAAGGTATTCTTTGGTACACCGCCACCGATCTCCAGAGCTCCAGACTTCTTGGAATTGTAGACTACTGCTGCTTGCTCTGTTATCTCCCGGACAAAGTCCAGCAGGAAGCGCTTGCCCCCGAGCCTGAGCGGGATCAGGTCCAGCGCTAGAGACGAGTCCTTGAGGGCTGAGATATACACCGGAACATCGTAGTCGTATGCTGATGCAACGAACGACTTGTCAGGAAATTTGGAGTTCTTCGCCCATCTTCCTATCAGGCGGCAGAACTCCGCGGTTGTGAAATAATGGTTCGCAAGATTGTTAGCGAACGCCTCCTGCAATACCTTATCCTGTGCTAGTAACGTTCCTTCTCCCTTTATGTAGACGTCGTATATCCTGACTATGTCCTTCTTGTGAAGAACATCATCGTCAACTTCGTTATGGCCTTGCCTTATTGGCAGATCCCAAGCAAAGTGTGACTCGTGGTAGATATTTGAGCCGGTGGAGATTATCCAGTCGACAAAGCCTCTTTCTATGAGATCTTTTACCAAACCACCATAGCCTATAGGTGTCATCGCTCCAGATATAGTGAGACAAATAGTAGCATCATCATCAATCATTCTATAAAACAACTCAGCAGCCTCACCAAGCTTTCTGGCGTTGTATCCAGCAGAAGCGTAAAGTTCAATTAGTTCAGATACGTCCATGTTTGGACTAATTCTAGCATGAGGTATTTTTTTCCCTGTGAATGAATGTCTATAATCTCTGTTCTCTATCTTTCTTCACCCTTCTTTGTTGTATAAATAGAAAATTTTTCTTGGATAACAAAGTCTATAACTTTATCGTAAATCGTCATTCCAGCTGGGCTTTTTTGAAATACCTCCATCCGCGCCCTATTACTATCTAGATTCATTACATATAAGACTTTTTAATTTGTCAATTATCGAAGAAAAAATCTTCCAATTTTGATGCACCAAGTATAACGTCAAATTCGTAACCAAGTGCGGATAAAATTTGATCAAACGTACTCTCCATATGTTCTAGATATTTTTCAGTATCTATTTCATCTGATTTCGCAAGTTCAACCGGTTTTACGCCTGGCGGTGTTATTGTCTTTATGTACGCTATGATATCTCCAGCCTTAACCTCTCTTTTTCCAGCTTTTTCCAACAGCTCTGCGGCTCTGATATGTTGTGGAACTGTTTTTTTGTATTCCCTTGGAGATTTTCCTACCATAACATTGAATGCCAATTCTGTGAACGGAATTTCCTTTGATTTCAATCTGGTTGCATTGTCCTTAACTATCTTCTTAATCTTTTCTCTAGCATCTTCAAAATCAGCTTCGGTGTTAACCTTGGCCAGTATATCAACAACATCATAAAATGCATCTCTTATAAACTGAGGTGTGTGACTTTTCTTCCCAGTCAAGCCTTTGATATCAGCTGTACCATCGGATAAGACTGCAAGGTAGTTCTTCTTCCTTGCGCTAAATGCAACATATCTGTACTGCTTCTCAAGGTCTAAATCAACGCCCAACTCCTTCTTCGCCCATGCTGAAATGCCCTCTATCTGTCTATTTGAGGGTCCTTTCAGGAATAAAGAATCTGTATCTCCATACACAACCTGGATGCTTAATTTGTTGCATTTTTCAATGGTCTTGGTAATGGTGTACCTTCCAATAGATGCGGTTGCTTCAGCAACAGGCAGGCAGTATAGAGGAAATATCTCCGCACCCATGACGCCGTAACTTGCATTCAAAATTACCTTCAATGCTTGGCTGATGATGTTATACAACTCGATCTCTTCCTTCGACAGTGACCTTTCTCTTGCCAGATGCTTGTAGTAGTTCACCCTTAAGTCCCTCAGCGAGCCAATCAATAGCGATTCCATTCCTCTTCTCTTCCTGCATACCCAATGTTCTGTTTCTGGTATGGTATTTGACTTGCAACCGTCATGCACACACCTAACTGTCTCATACGACAAGTTATGCACTTTCATTATGCTAGGGTACAGGCTAGCAAAGTCAAGCACGACAACATTAAAGTGAACACCCGCTTTTGGCTCAACAACTAATCCTCCTCTGTACTTTTTATCTTTGATTATTGCTGTAGTTGATGCTTGGCTCTTTGAATCCAGTTCCTCTCTACGAGGTATCAGCAGATTTTGCTTTCTATGCTCAAAGTAAAGCATGCTTCTTATCCACTGTGAAACTCCTAGTCTGGAGATATCATCAATTGGCATTCTCGCGACTCTGCTGACAACGACAAGCAGCTTCATCAAAAGATCGTTGCTAAAGTTTGTTAGCTCGAAAGTTATTTTTGAATCATTATGACAATACCTAGCCAAGTCATACAATGGAATCTCCGCAATTCCTCCATCGAACTGAATCTTTGACTGTCCAATCAATGCTTCACTTACAGCATCAAGTGTATATTCAGAATATTTGTGGCCGAATGCATAGATCTGCACTGAACGATTTGAGAACGTTCTGTAAAGATCGATATGTACTCCATGCTTCAGTGTGGCAGCATCTCTCTGCATCACTATCGGTATTTCATCTTTTGATATGCCAATGTTCTGTGCCCTATAGTAGAGATATGGCATATCAAAATCATCGCCGTTAAATGTTATTATAAATGGATAGTCAAGCATCCTACTAAAAACTGTTCGTAGCATTTCTTCTTCATCATCAAAAAATTCCAACTTCACATTATCATTCAGTTTGTTATCTCCTGTCTCAACGTTGCCATGCCTCAGCACAAAAACTTCGTTTACTCCATCACTTCCGACAAATGATACAGCAATAACTTTATTTTCAGCGTGCTTGGCGTCTGGAATTCTCTCCTCTTCGGAAACAACCTCAATATCGAGTGCAGCTCTCTTGATTTCTGGTATAGGCTGGTTTAGCAACCTCGCCCAGTCAGTAATGTATTTACGCGATTCTCCGTCACCATCGCCACTTATGCTTTCTGTGATCTTTTCCCACATCAAGCTCTTCAATGCAAGTTCTACCTGTTCTGCCACTTTGTAACTATGAGGCAGAAGTTTACCGTCATTTATGGAGTAATATGTGCCAACGATCAGACCACTATCATAAAGGTAGTTCTCATGGTACTTGATGTCGGCCTCCCAAGCTTCGAAAAGATTTCTTACACTCTTTTCTGTCGTAGTACCTCCAATTGCTAGCGGGTCTTCAGCCACTATTTTAGTTAAAAGAACTTGCTGATCATTTAACAGAGCCATCTTCCGTTCCGTTTCTATACCACGTATGTCTCTCCTATCCTTTAACAGCGAAAGTTCTTCAGGCTTTAATTTTGTATAGCAATATGGTTTATGCCCTGTATTATCGTACCATAGATGGATCCTCCTACTTGTAGAGTGGTAAAACTTTAGAATCACAATCTTCTTTTCGCCATCATATGTTGCAGAAACCAGCAGCGACGGCTCCAGCTTGGAAGTATCTTGAGCAAGCTCCTTTATTCTTAGCGCAAGATCAGACTTGCTTGACATTTGCATAGCTATTCCTTGCATCTTATTTTTAACTTACCAGGCTAATTAACGGATCGCAAATTTTTCACCTTAAATACTTTGCGATCATGCAAACTTTTTACAGTGCTTTTGTTAAGAGTACATTATATAATTGAGCAACGAAAAAGCGTGGATCGAACACAAAATGATAAAGCCAAGAAGCATCGAAAGGCGTGATTATCAGATTTCCCTGGCGAATATCGCATTGCAAAATAACACTCTCGTCGTGCTTCCTACTGGATTGGGAAAGACAACGATTGCCTTGATTGTGATTGCAGAAACGTTAGCGAAGAGTAAGAAAAGATGCCTGTTTTTAGCACCTACAAGAGTTTTGGTTAATCAGCACTACGAATTTTTGAAAAATCATCTACAGATATTCGACATTTCAATGGTCACTGGAGAGGATGTTATGAGCGAGAGGAAAAAGGCGTGGGATAATAGCGCGATTTGCGCCACACCGCAGATAACTTTGAATGATCTTGATCGGCGTGTCATCAAACATGAAGATTTTTCACTAGTAATATTTGATGAAGCTCATCGAGCGATAGGAGACTACGCTTACTGTAGTATTGCGTCTCTGATCAAGCAAAACAATCCAAGGATAGTCGGAATGACCGCTACAGTTCCAAGCGACCGTGTCAGGGCAAGCGAGATGGTGAACAACTTGGGAATAAAGAAGATCGAGATGAGGGATGAAACAAGTGATGATGTAAAACCCTACATTCATGAAACCAATATAGAATGGATCCATGTCGAGATGCCTGTAGTTCTAAAACAGATTAGATCAAGATTAATGTCTGCACTTGAAGTTAGGACGAACGAATTGAGAGAGAAGGGACTCTTGCGTAGCAGTAAGGTTTCCACAAGCGAGTTGATTAGAGCTAGGGATTATCTGTACGTAAACAGAAGTGCTAGCAAGGCACTATACACTGCGATAAGGATCAGCCACGCGTTGAATATACTTGATACTCAAGGCGTAACGTCGTTCTTGAAGTTCTGCGATCGTCTTAAGGATAAAAGAGGGATTGGCATCAGGGACCTGTTTCTAGATTCAAATTTCAAGACTGCTTACGAATTTGCCAGAGGGGCAGAAATAAGTGGCATAGAACATCCTAAGGTGGACAAGTTAAAGGAGATATTAATAGGCATAGATAGCAAGATTCTGGTATTTACAAGCTATAGAGATTCTGTAGAGGTTCTATACAATAAGCTCAAAGAGATGGGTTTCAATGCAGCTTACCTTATTGGCAAAGCTGGCGAGAGAGGGTTAAAACAAAAGGCACAGGTAGATGTTGTGGATAAATTCAGGGAAGGCGAATACAAAGTACTTGTTGCAACCCAGGTTGGAGAGGAAGGTCTTGATATATCGGAATGTAACTTGGTTGTGTTTTACGACAATGTGCCAAGTGCGATCAGATTCCTGCAGAGAAAGGGAAGGACAGGTAGAAAGGCTCCAGGAAGGGTCGTTGTGCTGATAACAAAGGACACTTTGGACGAAGCATATTACTGGATAAGCAAGAGGAAGATGAAGGAGGCGAAAGGAATGATCAAGAAGATCAACAGAATGATGGGCAAAGAAAAGTACAATCTTGATAGATTTATGAATGGTTAATTTTGAGTTTTGATTCGAATAGTCTATCTTTAGTAAATTAGCATACACAGTCTTCAAATAGTATGTTTGCATAGCTGTCAAGAAAAAGGAGTTCATAACAGATGTGGGCGCCGGTAACTATAGCACTGTTGACTATCAATGTTTTAGTGTTTATCGCAACGTATGTATCTGAAGATCGAATCTATGGTTTTGCTCTAGTGCCCATATCGATAATAAACAACCCAGCATTGTTCGTGGTATCCTCAGTTTCATCAATGTTCCTGCATGCGAACATCGCGCACATAGCCTTCAATATGATCGCACTTACCACACTTGGTAGAATACTCGAACCACATATTGGTTCGAAAAGATTCGCCTTAATTTACTTCCTTTCTGGGTTTGCCGGTTCTGGTATGCATACAGCTTTTGCTTTGATAACTGGAAATGGAATAGACGTACCATTGGTTGGCGCATCAGGCGCCATATCAGGGGTTATAGGTATCGCAGCTGCATTGGGAGATAGGCTTGCAATATTTTGGCTGATTGCGCAAGTACCTTTCGCATTATTCGGAATGGCCAACATAGCATACTTTGCGCATATCGGTGGTTTCGTTTTCGGTTTTGCCGCTGGAAGAATAATGCTATATCTAAAGAAAAGAAGAGAATCCCACGCGGGATACTATACGTAAATAAAGCCATCCAAGACTCGAAGACGATGTGGTTTTCTGTCTACACCGTTGCCGTAGTTTTTCGTCTCACGCGATGCATCAGTTCGCCCGCGTTAGTGCTCCATGAGACTCCTGTGAGTTGCCCCACAGTTTCCGCGATGAGGCACAGCCGCCCATCGTTCTGCACAGAAGATCAAGGCTTCCCCCAATCTCCAAGCTCAAGCGATGAACCATCTTCTTTTTCGACTGGATGGCAGAGAAATACCGGCAACATTAGATTTAAGTCTTTATGCGATTCTTTTCAATGGTTATACCTCAAATCCTGAAGAAGTGCTAAGGTCTCTTATAAGTTCTTGATAGGATTCGGGGTCAAGTTCGTTAACAATTGCATCATCTATATTCATTATATAGATGGAATGAAGCCTTCCGTTCAAAATTTCGCTTTCATTTATGGGTGGGTTTTTGTAGTATTTATCACACAATTCTTTGACCTTCTTTATTTCGCTAGTCTTTCTAGTTCGAGGCGGTTTCAGGAATATCTCAGGAATCGGAAGAACGCTTACTAGGGGTGTTGCCAGTGCAAACTTGCTTGCAAACTGGCTGTATCTTGCTATCTTGCTTTCAATTCTAGCAACGTAGTATCCTACAGGGTCAAGAGCATGCTCTGGCGGGGTAAAACCAGTTTCTATTTCCACTATGAAACTGCCTTCACCTTTTGTTGCATAAATGTCGCAAACAAGAGAGTCTGGTAACTGTCGTTCAACATCCACTTCATAGCCATATTTTATCAGATGCTTTGCACACACCATCTCCATTACCGAATGGTTTATCTTGACCAAATTTCTCTTGTAGAGGTCGATCAGTTTCTGCTTCACAAAGTTAACCCGTTGCAGAACGATCTGGTCTTCGTTCACGCAAGTCTTGTACGCAACATCGTTCACATCTCGTGTGAACTTCTCTAAATCCAATCTAGCTGATTCAACTCTGACTCGTAATTTAAATTTTATAATGAATTACTATAGACAATTTTAAAAACTATAGCTCCTTATGCTTGTATTGCTCATGAACATCAAGAAAATAACTGTCTTGGGATCAGGAATCATGGGGCATGGGATTGCTCAAGTATCTGCAATGGCAGGATACACTGTTGCTATGCGTGACATAGATCAGTCTTTTCTGGATAAAGCTATGGAGAAGATAAGGTGGAGTTTAAAAAAGCTAGTTGAAAAGGGCAAGATATCGAGCAAAGATTCTGAAAATATACTTGCAAGGATAAGCACGTCGGTAGATCTAAAGGAAGCTTTGAACAACAGCGATCTCATGATAGAAGCAGTTCCAGAAGATATGAACGTCAAGAAAAAAGTTTTTGCTGAAGTTGATGCATTAGCTCCAAGTAATACTATGTTTGCTTCCAACACCAGCACACTACCAATTACAGAAATTGCAAATACAACAAGCAGGCCAAACAGATTCATCGGTATACACTTCTTTAATCCCCCACAATTGATGCCATTAGTAGAAGTAATACCTGGAGCAAAGACTGAAAGTAATCTGATCGATGCTACTATGCAATATGTCAAAAACGTTGGCAAGGAACCTGTATTGTGTGGTAAGGATGTTGCAGGTTTCATAGTTAATCGCATCTTTATACCACTTGTGCACGAAGCTGCCTGGTCACTGCAGCGTGAATCTGCAAAAATTACAGAGATCGATGCTGCGGTAAAGTTCAAACTAGGATTTCCAATGGGGATATTCGAGCTTGCAGACTACACCGGCATAGATGTTGTACATAAAGCAACGGCTGAGATGTACTCTAGAGATAAACGTGTTATAAATCCGTGCCCTATAGTTGAGGAACTGTTCAATAACAAAAGCTACGGTCAGAAATCTGGCAAGGGATTTTACGAATACAAGAGCGACAACTATGAAAGGGTGAAACTATCAAAAGAGGATGCTGAGCGTTACAACCCAATTAGATTGCTTGCAGTTGTTGTCAATAATGCTTCTTGGCTGATTACCAACGGTGTGAGCAACAGAGGAGATGTGGACAAAGCAATGAAGTTTGGGATGGGTCTGAAAGAAGGGCTGTTTCCGATTGCAGAAAAATTCGGTTTAAGCACACTTGTAAGTGAGTTAAGAAACGCCGCAAAAACTTATGGCAGTTTTTATGAACCAGATCCCACTCTGATAAAACTTGCATTAAAATAACTATACATTCTTCATGATAAAACTGACAGCTTCTTTTGGATGAAGTTGAACGATTTTCACCTTAGTTTCTGATTAGCCTGGAGCCTCAGATAGTATTTTGCTATGCCCATATCATGTTCATAATATGTATTAGAAATCCTGACTATTTTTTATCGTGGAACTGCAGATCATAATTGGGGATCTGGGGCCATCTGCATACAGCGTGTTATCAGCCCAGCATGCTCCTAGGGCTCCTAATCCCCTCGTTTTCACACTCCTAATTCTTCTCCGATAATTTTAAATTCCATATTATATTGTGGACCGATTCAGAATCAAAAAGAGTTGATTCGCATCTATGACGAGCTAGGTGTGGTAATAGGAAATTAAATTAGTACTACAGCATGTTTAATGGAAGCTTATAACGTAGTAATTATCTTAATAGGCATGTTATGAGTTTTAAGGACAGAGTGCATGCGAGTCTACAACTTGCACAAAAATTAACTTGGTTAAAGGACACGGATACGATAGTTTTAGCAATTCCAAGAGGCGGTTTAGTTATTGGTGAAATTATTGCCAAATCACTCGATGCAAGATTGGATGTAGTTGTTCCACGCAAGCTTGGTGCACCAAGCAATCCTGAACTTGCAATTGGAGCTGTTATGCATGATGGTAGTTCGTATCTTAATAATTATGTTATTAATGCATTAAACATAGACAAGGAGTACATCAAATACGAGATAGGTGAACAGGTAAGGGAAATAGAGCGTAGATTAGTTCTGTATCGAAAAAGCAAAGATTACGATTTAGAGAACATGGTAGTGATTTTAGTAGACGATGGCATAGCTACTGGGGCTACTATGATGGTTGCAATCTCTTGGGTCAAGAGACAAAAACCCAAAATGGTCGTATTGGCAACCCCAGTAGCACCTAGGGATGTTGCCAAGTTGCTCGAACAACGAGTCGACAAAATGGTTATTTTAATGTCACCATTTGAGTTTGGTGCCGTAGGTGAATTTTACGAGGATTTTTCTCCGGTAAGTGATGCAGAAGTAGTGGCGATACTACAGAAATACAAATAATGTTTGCTGTGAGTATTATAAGAAGAATCTACTCTTTCTTTCTAGCCTTCTTTTTGCTCTTGTCGTTTGAGTCTTCCTTGGCGTCTTCCTTGGCTTCTTCCTTGGCTTCTTCCTTGGCTTCTTCCTTGGCTTCTTCCTTGGCTTCTGAAATGGACGAATCTGGACTTCCTTGACCACCCTTCAGGATTTCTATTTCTATCGTAGATACGTTTCTAGGCCTACCATCCATAGATTGTAACGTCTCACTTCCAAGCGTTATGTCACCTACCCTGTATCCCATGTTTCCCATCCTCTTCTCAATTATCTGAGCAACGTCAACGGCTCTAACGATGCTATTTCCCCTCGCTTTTACAGTAACGCTATCTTCATTAGCTAATTGTACAAGAGTTGCTGTCACATACGTCATCAACGGTTTCTTTCCTACGAAAATCTCATTTGCAGCCTTGGCCATGATGTATTCCTCCTTGGCATAGCAATATATAATTATTGTGACGCATTTGTCCATCAACTTATGTTGCAAAAATGAGTTTTTCCTTTATTTGAACTCATTCATCAGGATTTTCTTTTTTTCACTTATACGAAACAATTTGTCTGTTCTATCTATAGCTTCTGTTTTATTTCGCTTGAATACCATAGCCTGCAACAAAACATGGTTCTCAGGTATAACCATACCAGTTTGGTCATCAGAATAAGCTATTTTTAATGTATCATCCTGTACCTTTACAACATCAGCATGTACGTGGACCATGCACGTATCACCATGTGGAAAACCTAGTTCAATTGCCTTCTTTCTGACATCTGCAGTACCTTTTGCACTGTGCAAAATAGCAACTCCAAACTCTTTTTCAAATAATTCTAGTACGTCATCTTTACTTGGACGTTCATGGCCAAATCTTACATAAAGCTGGTGTACGTGCATCATTCTAGAAGGCACTTTATACACGTCAACATACAAAGGATGCGTCTTGATAAAATCACCGACATCGTCTTGGTGATGCGGATTTCTGTCCCACTCAATAGAATCCTTGACCTCTTTTTTGTCTTCCAAATCAGCCCACCTTCGGATCAGCGTTGCATCAAATCTTTTGATCCTATCACCATATTGTTCTGCCAAAGGTTGGATCATTCTTCCCAAACCTGTTACATTGCAACTTCCTTGTATAACGTATTTCTTGCCAAAGGTCTTCTCATAATTTACTCTGGAATTATGAATTATATCGGCAACACTTTGCTGCCCAAACCTATCCTCTCCCCCTTGAAATATTGCGCGTTTAGACAGTGGTAGGTAATACTTTATTTTATTGTCATACCCCAGACCATCTTTTGCCGCATCAATAACAATATCACTCTGCAGTGCAGCCTCTTTAACTGTCCCAGAAACATCGTAGTCCATTTCCTTGAATGCCCCCAGTTTCTCTTCAGGAACGTAAACATTGAAATTCTGATCAAGGGCCTCTTTAATTCTCTCGTCAGGCGTATATTTTGCAACACCTACAAATTGAAACTCTTTGTCTGCAGATAACGCACTTGCAAGCCTTCCGCCAATATTGCCAAAACCATTGATAAATATTTTAACCAATTTCTATACTGTAACGTCTATTAACACGAGATATAAGAATTACGATAAATCACTCATGAAATTGATTAACTATTTTATCTTTAGACGTTTTAGATCAGCATAGCGCTTCCTTAATGTAACAGAAGTAATTCCTGCAGCATCAGCCAGTTGGTCCTGAGTTACGTCTTCAGTTTCTAAGATAGATGCGACGTAAAGTGCTGCAGCAGCAATGCCCATAGGATTCTTGCCAACAGTAATACCTTCTTTTTTAGCCTGATCCAAAATCTTCAGTGCCACTCTCTGTGTCTTTTCCTTAACTCCAACCTTCTTCGCTATTCTAGCTACACGTCTTGATGGATCCATTACTGGCATCTTCATACCCAGCATCTGTAACAACACCCTATAGGATCGTGTGATTTCGTTCTTGTTAACATTACTAGCTCTTGTTATATCTTTCAATGTTCTTGGCACTCTATTATTTCTGCAGGCCGCATACAGTGAAGCAGCAACCATTCCTGTTATTGATCTTCCTTTGATAAGCTTATTATTCAATGCCTTTCGATAAATATAGGCAGCTTCTTCCTGAACAGCAATTGGTACTTGAAGTTTATCTGCAAGTCTGGACAAGAAATTTGTTGCCTTCAAAAGATTTCTTTGCTTAGGAGTGTATAACTTGCTCCTTACGTCCCAGGTCCGCATGCGCCTGAACCTGCTTCTGGCCAACGCAGTTAGTTTTTTACCATGAGCATCTTTAATGTCTTTTCCTATTACAGTTGCAAGCCCTTTTCCGACTTTTGTTAGAGACGTTGGTGGGCCTGTTCTTTTTCTATCTTTTCTTTCCTCTTGGGTGAATGCTCTCCAATCTGGACCAGTATCTATTGCCTTCACCGGCAGAACGTACCCACAGTTATTGCAAACGTTTTCACCAGTCTTAGTATCAATGATTATCCTACCTTTTCCACACCTTGGGCATTTATCTGCCATGAGACTACAAATGGAAGTAGCCCATCTTAGATAAGGTTTAATTCTCTATCTTTTGAATATATTGTAGCAAATCAATTATCGGAACTTGATCTGTCTTACCTTGGCAGTTCCGCTCTTGAGCTCGTTTCCAAAGTTATCAATCGCATTCCAATCTACCGAATCAAGCATACCTTGAGCTTTCATTCGCAAACGCAGATGTTTTCCTGGTTCAATCGGGCTATTCGAAGTCGTCAGCACAATTGTGTCAGTATCAGTGCCTAGTTCCCATCCTGTTGGCACTCTAATTTTTACCTTGCTTGGATCTTCAAATATCAGATGCAATGTATAAACATCGGTTGTAGCTAGTCGATGATTTCTGAATGTGACTCGCATAGCATCACCTTTTTGCATCGCCTTGACCTTTACACTGAATTTTGCCGCCTTTATCACATCGATGTCGAAATTGAATGACTGGGTTATTTGAGTAATATCTGGGGCCTGGCCTATCCCATTTATCTTCACCGTCACTTTGTACTTTCCTGCATCAGTGAATGTTTGTGTATGCATTGCTGTACCCTTAAGGGTCTGCTCACCCTTCAAGTCAAGCACAGCCTTCTTACCACTCTTTATCATAAAATCGTAGTTCACGAAAGGTGCTACAACGTTATTGATGTCAGCAAAAGCCAGTACAAATGATACAGGCGTTCCTTCCATGACTGGCTTCGGTGACCAGCTAAAATCCAGACGAATTATTGGAAGAACCTGTCCTACAAACACTGTTATCGTCTTCGCGTCGTGGAACAATTTGTATCCATGTTTTTGGGCAATTATTTGCAGGGTATGGGTTGGGGGTGTCAGAGCAGGTGTTTTGTACATGTAGAAGCCCTCCCTATGTCTTGTCACATTGACGGTTCTGCCGTCATAAATTCCTCTAATGCTTTCAGGATCGATAGGTAGACCACTTGGACTAGAAAACTTTATTGTGAATATCGCAGCGTAACCACTGAAGTATGTCTGTCTGTCGAAAGTAAATACGACCTTCATT
Source organism: Nitrososphaerales archaeon (assembly GCA_046759465.1). GTDB lineage: Archaea > Thermoproteota > Nitrososphaeria > Nitrososphaerales > UBA213 > JBHICH01. Next base: position 41,082 of record JBHICH010000001.1, on the reverse strand, counting down.
TTCTGTAGTGCTACCCTTAATCCAGTTGTACTAGTTTTCGAGGCGGAGTATTTATCCTGACCAGCAAAAGAAGCGGAGATGGTCATTATACGATCATTTTTAGGATCTTGAAGCTCAGCCATCCATGTTGTTGCATACGCACCATTTTCATCAGTGACGGCTGTAGCTAATACTATCGATTCAGTAGCTCTTTGTTCTATTATCCTTATAGTCAAGCCAGCCAAACCTGCTCCACTACCTGTTGTAAGGGTACCAGTGAAACTAACTTCATCACCGGATGCAACTTCAGATGGAATCGGATCAAGTGTTAAGAATGTTAGTACTCTTGGCTGCGCATTTGCAGTGACTAGAACTCCAGATAGAAGTAACATCGTGGCTAATGAGATTGCTAGAGATCGAAGGCCATTCACAAATGCCTCTCACCTTCAGTCCGCTATAAATTTTTCAATCATTCATTTGTTGTGATTTAATAAACGAAAGTTGAGTAGTAAAAGAGATGCAATTCTTGATGTAAATCCATAAACAAATTGTCTAAATAGATATATAAGACACTGAAATTCAGTGATTGCTAATGTCAAGGCTCGTAGGCATAGATGATATCGCCATCTATGTTCCAAAATTATACGTAGATTTTAAGGACTTTGCCGAGGCACGCGGCATAAACCCTGATAAGCTAGAGTTCGGCATCGGTGTAAAGAAGATGGCTATGGTCGACACTAATGAGGACCCTGCCACAATGGCAGCCAATGCCTGCTTGAGTGTTATGAAGAAGAACAGCCTATCGCCCGAGGATATTGGCAGACTTTATGTCGCCACAGAATCTGGGCTCGATGAGTCCAAGGCGATGAATTCCTATGTCATTGGGATGCTTGAGCAGATTTATGGAGAAGGTAGTTTTGAGCACTGTGGGGGAATCGAATGTAAGTTTGCATGTGTAAGCGGCTCATACGCACTTTACGATAACTCAAACTGGATTAGGGCAGACGAGAACGACGGTAGGGCAGCGATAGTTGTTGTTAGCGACGTTGCAAAGTATGATATCGGCTCAACTGGCGAATACACACAAGGAGCTGGTGCTGTTGCAATGCTAGTGAAGGAAGATCCACGCATTTTGAATTTCGACCAAAAGGTTACTGCAACTGTGATAAAGAACGAACATGACTTTTACAGGCCCTTTGGGCGTGAAACACCACTGGTTAATGGTCCCTACTCAAATCTGGCCTACTTGACACAAGTCAAGAAGGCCATGAAAGCATACAAGGAAAGGGCATTACAAACAGGTTTAATTAAACTAGGTGCAAACGAGTCAGTTATTGATCATATAGATTTGATTGCCTTGCACCTTCCATATGTAAAGATGGGCAAAAACGCACTGGCTTTTCTGCTTCGTCACGAATGGAGAAATCTTCCCAAATGGGCAGAGGTTATTAAGTTCGTTGGAATGGAAGAACCTGAGCCAAAGGATACGCGTGGAACCATCGAATCCGTATTGCTGGATAGGGAATTCATGGAGAGAGATGAAGCATTCAGAAAGAGGTTCATGGAGTCGCCTCAATACAAGGAAGTATTCGAAAACAAGCTTGCGAGTTCATTGAAAGCTTCTGAAGTGATCGGCAACCTATACACTGGTTCGCTTTACATGGGCTTTAGAAGTGAGCTTGAGTTCGAGCACAAGAAGCACAAGGATCTTACTGGAAAGAGAGTTGGTTTTGCATCATATGGAAGTGGTAGCAGTGCAATGGTCTTCAGCGGGGTTATACAACCCTCATATCTCGAGGTTGTTAAGAATATGGATCTGGAGAAGGAGATAGATCCAAGAAAGAAGATTTCCATTGAGGAGTATGAGCGACTGCACAGGGGAGAAAGGAAGATCGAGGATAACTTTGTGCCTGCGACGAAAGAATTTATTCTTGTTAAAATAGGCATAGGCGGCACCGAAGGATTTAGAGAATACGCTTTTGTAAATTAGTCTGTGGCAATGGCCGAAGATGCCTACGCAAGGAAGGAAGGATTTCCTACAAAGATAGTAATGTCTGTGCTTGCAGGTATAATAATTATCCTTTGGTTCATTTATGGCTACGGTTACTTTACATCACCGCTGCCAGCACAAGATGCAGAGCCTCCGACTATTTGGCTGACGTACCAAGGAGACCTCTACACTGGCATGCGTGGAAGTTACTGTTGGACCACCAGATGCGTAGACATGGCATTTCCAAATCCGCCAGGATTGATCGATATTCCAAAGGGTTCCTCCATAGGTTTCATGACCAAGAGCCTACTTCGACCTACAGGAATAAGTGCGCAGGTTTTTACCATTGATGACCTTGGCAACCCGATGCAGGTCGGAGAACTTGTCAGCGAGGGCAACGACAAATATAAAGTCAGTCTAGAGAAGGGAGTATATGTAGTGAACTTTTTTGCGAGTTGGGAGGACCTGGGTGATGTAAGCTATGCGTTCAAAATAAGGGTTAACTAGAAATCAAGGTTTCATACTTGCGGCATTAGATTCCGTCATATTCTTGGCAATCCCCTCATTCAGTCCCTTCTGTTCTTCAATCACGGTTGATGGATTTTTACTAGCTTCCCTTTGCTCTTTTTGCTGTTCAAGAATCTTTGCAGAAAAGTCGTTTGGGATTGCTAGTACCACCACGGCAGAAAGTACTAACGCAGCTGAAATTACAAGTATCTCCCAGCGTGTTTTATACAATATACTTCTATCTTCTGACATCGCATTCTTCTTGTATGCGAGGCTGCAAGGATTTTAAATAGATTCCGTTACATATGATAGCAGTTAATGAGCAGATAGCTTACAATTCCAAGGAATCCAGATAGTATGGAGAAATATACGACTTTTTCAAATCTATACGCTTTAACTTTTCTTTCGTATTTTCTTAATACGGCCTTTTGCATTGATTAAAATCGTTAAATGTTTTAGATAAATTATTCTGTTTGATATCATCGTCAGACTACATTTATTGTAACTGTTCTCATAGGTGCCAGTATTTTTGGGTTCTCCATGCTTTCCCACACAAATAATTCTACCAAGTGTTGATCAGAGACATTTGGTATCCACGTTTGTGACATTCTTACCGACTTCTTTGGTGGCAATTCTCCCTCAATCCATGACAATACTACAGTAACACTATCTGAGTTCTTTACCTGTAAGATGTAGATGAATAGTTGAGTGACATCTTCAGAGTTTGTTATCCCTCGCTCAATTACGACCTGCCGACCTTTGCTTGCTTCTATTATCCTGTCTTCAGATGCATCAATGAGTAGTGGTACTGCTATTATTACGAACCTCTTCTCAAAAGATTTTTGACCGTTGATGGAAACGTCGAAGCGATACTCCCCTACGGGAAGTTTTTCTAGTGTGTAGGTTTGGCTGTGAGTAGTTATCACCTGTGCAACAACCATATCTGGCAGCGGAGGCATCACTATAATATCAACGGCAAACGCTTTATCCATTCTATCTATCTTGCCAAACTGGACAAAGTATCCTGCTGTATTCGTTTGGAAGCTTATTGTAACTTTCATTTTATCATCAGTAGTTGCGGTCTTTGGTTCTATGCTAACGTGGGGTTCTACCTGCACCATAAAGGTCTTCTTCCAGTCCACTGGAGTAAAAGCTTCATTCTTACCGCTTACGGATAGTCCCGGTTTTAGTCCTCCGCCAATGATATAGATGCTACCACCAGCTTCTGCTGCGGCCAATCCGTGTCTTGCTGTTGGCATCTTACTGCGAATGACCCACTTGTCTAATGGTGCTATATATTGTTCACTATTATCAAATGTTCCTGCCGATGATTCACCACCGAACACGTAAACACTATCAGATAAAGAAGCTCCAACTATGCCCCCACGTTTTGATGGCATCGGAGCCTTTGTAGTCCACTTGTCAGTTTTTGGGTCGTACTCTTCGTTTGTGTCCAAGTTGCTTCCTAAACTACCCTGTCTCCCTCCTATAACGTATAACTTGTCATCAACAAAGCCGGATGCTAGATGTTCTCGAGCAGTTGGCATTACTTCTTTTTCAGTCCAACTATCAGTCGATGGATCGTATGCTTCGTTGACCGACAATGGCAAACCGCTCCATCCTCCGACTGCATAAAGAATGCCATCAATGAACTGTGCAGTTAGGGCACCTCTGGGTGTGGGCATATTGCTCCCTTCATCCCACTGGTTCGTGAATGGATCGTAGATGAATAAGGTGTTTGATGGTATCCAGCCTGCTCTGTAACCTCCTACAACATACAGTTTACCCTCGTGCGATGCTGAGGCGGCATGATGTAACGGAACAGGCAACTCTTTTGCTTGTGACCATGTGCCGGTTCTAGCATCAAACAGTTCAACTTTATCTGCTGTGTTACCGTCTTTGTCAAAACCTCCAATGACGTAGATGCTACTCCCTACAGTTGAAGCTGTAACCTCCGTACGTTCAGTTGGCATTGGTGGCAATTTAGACCATTCTTCTGCTGCCTTGCTATCATCTGAAAAGTTGTATAATGATGAAACTACAATCAATACTAGAATCAATGGCAAGACTTTACGCATATTATCTGATAATGTAACAATTTCTGCGTATAAAAATTATCAGGCATAAAGACTGTTGCAGTGGCCAGAGCGGGACATCAACATATAAGCTTCAAGAAAGGCAGCATAACTAATAACTCCATTCTTTGAATCTGAATGTCTTAGATACAGTGTAGGACTTCAAACTTCATTGTGAGTGCCGCCGGTGTGACTTGAACACACGACAGCTCGGTCTTCAGCATCACCCCTTATCAAAGGTCGAGTGCTTTTGGTCTTCCTACTAAGAGGAATTACTCCCAGGCTGAGCTACGGCGGCACAGCGCTTAAGCTTGATAGCACAAATTTAACAGTTTTGTTCTTTCAAACACACAAAAATGCACACTATTACAGTGTAAACATCGCTCATAAATATTCACTAACAGTTCAGCCATTTTCAGTGGTGATAAGATAGATGGACTTTAATTTCACGTTGCTTGTTATGGTGCCCTTTTGGATTGCAATGGTCTTCATAAATACCAAAGTTGTGATCGAAATTAACAAAGAATGGACTAAAGAGAAAGAACATACAGAAACCATGAAACTACTTAATGATGAAAGGGAGAATTAGTCATTACCCACGCCAAGCAACATCTTTTACGCCTTTTCTTTTGTTCATTACTCTAGCAAAGACAAAAAGTAGCGACGACAATCTGTTAAGGTAAGCAATTACAGCGGGATTGATCCTTTCTGATAAGGATAACTCCACGGCTTCTCTTTCTGCTCTCCTTGCTATTCCCCTGGCCAAATGCAATACCGACGCTTCCTTCGTTCCACCTGGAAGGATGAAGTACTGTATGGAGCCTATCTCTTTCTCATATTTATCGATAATATTCTCCATCTGTTTTACGATTGAATCAGAAATCCTCGGTGTCTTGTTCGGATTGTCAGGATAAGACGGATCGGCCAAATCAGATCCTACTATAAACAATTCATTCTGCACTCTTTGCAAAACTTCTTGCATTTCCTTATCATCGATGATGGACACAGCTACTCCTAAAGCAGAATTTACTTCATCAACACTTCCGTATGCATCAATACGTGCACTTGACTTCGAAGTTCGCTTTCCTCCAATGAGCGAAGTTTCACCTTTATCTCCGCCTCTGGTGTATATCTTGACCAATGAGTTAGGAACTCGCGTGCTTTTTATTAACGTTTAACAAATTATATAGCGCAATACTCTAAATTTGAAAAGCAGCTAATGGTCTTCTAATCACTTTTTTGTTGCTAAATATCCATAATAAAGGGCTGCGTACCATCGCCGTTTTATCAACAAGTCATAAGGTTTAAACATCGTTGATTTTAACATTGTACTATTACCTGTTTATCAAACACAACAAGTGGATTTGTTATGAAACAAGGCTCCTATGTTGCATTGCTCATTGTAATGGCAGTAGTGATGGCAGTTGCGCTAACGGCCTTTGCTATTGCCTTCGACAGCTTTTTCTTCAAATCAGAGAATACATTGCACACTATAACTGCTCAGTTCCAGCAATTAGGTTTAAAATTCAGCTCTACGAAACTATTGTCATGAGCGAAATTGAGTGGCATTACTGCAATTCTACATTTGAAGACAAATCACAACTTTCAAAGCACTCAAACAAGGTGTATCTTGGTTCAGGACTTCTAGAAGGTGATACTCTAAATGGTAGATAAGTTACTTGAGTTTTTCAAACTAGCAAATAATCTTAAATGGACAGAAAGAAGTGGCTGGGTTGCCAAAGTCAATATTAAAGAACCAGAATCAGTTGCAGACCATTGCTACTTGATGGCACTTATGTGCATGGTCCTTGCAGAACTGAAAGGCCTGAACACTAGCAAGGCAGTAAAGATGGCATTGTTGCATGACATCGCAGAATCACTAACAGGGGACTATATGCCAGATGATGTAATTATGAAAGAGAAGGTTGAGCGAGAGACTAAAGCGATCAAATCTATTTTGAATAAGTTGCCTGCTAAATTACGCACAAACTATGCAAAACTTTGGCAAGAGTACAAAATGAATTCAAGCAAGGAGGCACTTTTGGTTCATCAAATCGACAAACTTGAGATGGCTCTACAGGCAAATGATTACCTGAAGAAGGGATACAGTAAGGCTCTGCTCAGGCAGTTCTTTGAATCCGCTGGTCATGGTATCAAAGATCGAAGTTTATTGGGCATGCTAAATAGTTTGAAGAACAGAAAATCTTAGAAATATTAATCAAAGCCTACCAGACAAAAACGGTAGCTTATTTCTACTCATTTCTTTACGGGTGAATAGTTTAAAATACACTGGCACTCTGCAATTCTATATGCAGTACTTCCCGGCGCTTAAGATTGGACAAGTAAGGATAAAAGAAGCAGCTGGTCTTCTAAAGAAATACACGGGCAATGCATTACCGGCAATCGCTCTCAAGGAAAGCAAAAACAACATCTGGGAGCCTGTTGGAGAAGAGAATCTAGCTGGAGTAGCAGAAGGTCCTCACGGATACATAATATGCATATGTGATAATGATGGTAACGCGAAGGCGATTGCATCGTGGTTCAAGAAGGAAGATCAGGAGAAAATCGTGGCACAGATGAAAAGCGACGGAATGGGCGAATACGTTGGGAAGATAAAGCTTCCAGTATGATTTTTAAGCAACGCTAAAAGGTATATGGTTCAAGATGACTGGTGGTCCATTTCCAGAACAAATTTGAACGAGAGATCGAGGTAAAAGGCCATCTTATAGATTCAATGATACTATCCAGAATATTTGACAAGGTTATGGACCTTGACGGAGAGTTTGAAGTTCTCGAATTCAAGATAGGCAAGGAGAAAAAGTCACCAAGTTATGCCAAGCTGCTAGTAAAGGGCAAAACCAAGGAGCATCTTGAACAACTGCTTGAGGAGGTTTATCGCGAAGGCGCGGTCTCCGTTATTGTCGAGGAGGTAATGCTCGAAAAAGCACCTGCAGATATGGTTATGCCTGACAACTTCTACAGTACAACAAACAATCCAACTTTAATCTACAAAGATGCCTGGATTGAAGTAGAAGATATGATGATGGACAAGTGCATGGTATTTGATCCTGTTACGAAGAAGGCATTCTGCAAAGCTATTAGAGAGATCAGGAAAGGCGATCTCACTGTAGTTGGTGAAAAAGGTGTCAGGGTTATGCCTCCTGAGAGACCCAGGGAAGGTATCGATGTATTCCAGTTTATGGGCAGTAGCACTTCAAGTGAAAGGCCAACGCAGCACATAGTAAGAAAGGTTGCTCAAGGTATCTACAATACAAAAGCTAAAGGTGGCAAGATAGTTGTTGTTGGGGGACCAGCGATTGTGCATACAGGAGCTGCTGATGCACTGGCAAAACTGATTCGAATGGGCTACATCGATGCTGTTCTTGCCGGCAATGCACTGGCCGTTCATGATATCGAGTATGCATTGATGGGAACGTCGCTTGGAATGCATGTTAGCGATGGTACACTTGCAATTACAGGTCATAGAAACCATATGCAAGCTGTAAATGAGGTCTTCAAGGCAGGTTCCATTGAAAATATGGTGAAGAAAGGAATTTTGAAGAGCGGCATATTCTACGAATGTGTAAAGAACAAGGTACAGTATGTTTTGGCTGGCTCATTAAGAGACGATGGTCCTATACCTGGCTGTATAACAGATGTTGTGGAGGCACAGAGAAAGCATAAGGAGGCGTTGAGTGATGCCGATATGGTACTGATGCTATGTACTATGCTGCACTCTATTGCAGTGGGTAATATGCTACAATCTAATGTTAAAGTTGTAATCGTTGATATAAGCCAGCCAACTGTGACAAAGTTGTTGGACAGAGGCACGTGGCAGGCAATCGGTCTTGTTTCTGATGTTGGTGCCTTCTTGCCTATGGTAGTTCAGCATCTAGAGCATGAGAGCAAAGCTAAGCATTAGAAATAGATGCTAGTTTCTTCTTTATCAATTCTCGTGCAAGCGTTGGGTCTGCCCTAGCACTAGTAGACTCCATAACCTTGCCTAGGAGAAAGTTTAATGCTTTTTCATTTTGTAATGCATCCATCACAGCTTCCCTTTCCTTCTCGAAGACATCATCGATAACATTCGCCAAGGCTCTTTCATCACTTATTTTACCGGCATTGAGCCTTTTAGCTACTTGTGACGGCATTTCGCCACTTTTTACAATTTCTTGAAGAATCTGTTTTGCCGTACTTCTGCTAATAACAGCTGTATCAACCATCTTCGCAAGTTCTGCAACATGTACCGGTTTTATCTTCAATGATCTGATGCCGTCAAATTCATCAGTATATCCTTTCAGATCGGTGACTATCCAGTTAGCTATTTCTTTTGCATTTCTATAAATCTTAGATCCCTCCTCAAAAAAGTCTGCAAGATTCTTGTCATCAATGAGAACTTGTGCTACCTGATTTGACAATCCGAATTTTTTCACAAACCTTGCCTTTCTTGCGTCTGGAAGTTCAGGCATCTGTTTGGTTAATATCTGCATGAGATCACTGCTAAAGTTAACTGCTGGTACATCTGGTTCCGGGAAATAACGATAATCCTGTTCCTCTTCTTTGGTTCTTGATTGAATAGTAACCCTTCTTACATCGTCCCAATGCCTTGTTTCTGCCCTGATCTCGATTCCTTTTGTACCAAGGCTTTTTTGTCTTGATATCTCGAAGAGTAATGCCTTTTCAACCTCCCTGAATGATGATACGTTCTTTATCTCAACCCTCTTTCCCTTATCCAACGAAACGTTTGCGTCGCATCTTACTGCACCATCCAACTTTGTATCGCAAATGCCTAGATGCTCAAGCGTAGAAGCTAGTTTGTTTAGAAATAGGCGTACCTGCTTTGGATCTGTGAAGTCTGGTTCTGTAACTATTTCTACCAATGGCACACCTGCCCTGTTATAATCAACTAGTGTATAGAGCGATGTTTCCATACTACCCTCGTAAACAAGTCTTCCTGGATCTTCTTCCAGTTGCAATCGTCTAATTCGAACCTTCTTGTGATCGAATTCCATATAACCATCAATGCCTATGCTACTAGCCTCATAACTGTTGTACTGCGAGATCTGGAAGTTTTTTGGAAGGTCAGGATAGAAGTAATTCTTCCTGTAAAATGATACAATTTCTGGTGTCTTGCAATCAAGTGCAAGAGAGATCATCAGAGCGTATTCCAAGCCCTTTCTGTTCAGCAATGGAAGTGTGCCTGGTAGGCCTAAACATATCGGGCAGACGTTTGTATTGGCTTCCTTGCCTCTATAATCAGTAGAACAGGAACAAAATAGCTTGCTCTTTAAACTTGTTAACTGAAAGTGAATTTCCAGACCGATCTTGATTGTCATATACCTGCCACCGTCCTCACATCGCTGGTCTGTTCAAATGCATATGCTGCTCTTAACAATAAATCCTCACTTAGGTGCGCTCCCATTATCTGAAGACCTATTGGCAAATCATCCCTGAATGCACAAGGAACAGAGATCGATGGTATACCTGCCAGGTTTGCGGCAACAGTATCAATATCGATCGAATACAATTGTAACGGGTCACTCACTTTTTCACCTATCTTAAATGGTAGGATGGGCATCGTTGGCGCAATTAAAAGATCCAGTTTCTTGAATATGCCGGTAAGCTCTTGTTTGATCAAAGTTCTAACCTTTTGCGCTTTAAGATAATACCTTCCATAATAGCCGGATGATAGAACATAAGTTCCTATCATTATCCTTCGCTTGACCTCATTTCCAAAATCGCTTCTTACCTTTGTGAAGTATGAGTTCCATTCAAATCCTTCCGGATTCATACTATTGCCGTACCTTATGCCATCATACCTTGCCAAGTTACTGCTTGCCTCTGCCATTGCAATTGTGTAGTATGATGCAAGTGCATATTGCAAAGCACTTATTGAAACCTCTTCAATCGAAGCACCTAAACTTTCAAACTTACTTGCCGCATCATGAATGGTTTTAGCAACAAATTGATCCACACCGTCAGAGATCATTTCTTTTACAATTCCAATCTTGATTCCATTTACACCCTTTTCTATGTTCGCGGTGTAGTCTTTGCTATCAACATCCAGTGTTGTGTTATCCATCGCATCTTTCCCCACAATACAGCTTAGCATCAAGGCTACATCATGAACAGACCTTGCCATTGGTCCGATCAGCTCTAGACTGTTTGCAAATGACACCAGACCAAATCTGCTAACGAGTCCATATGTAGGCTTGAGACCTACATTGGCACAGAAACTTGCAGGACATCGTATGGAACCTCCTGTATCAGAACCAAGGGCTAAAGTGGCCTCCCTTGCAGCTAGTGAGGCAGCACTCCCTCCGGAGGAACCTCCGGGCACCCTGCTCGTATCCCATGGGTTTCTTGTTGTTCCAAATCTGCTAAATTCTGTTGTAGAACCCATCGCAAACTCATCAAGGTTTGTCTTTCCAACTATTATAGCGTCTTCTCGTTCCAATCTTTCTATCACTGTGGCACTATATGGAGGAGTATAACCTTCAAGCATTTTGGAAGCACATGTTGTTTGTAATCCTCGTGTGCATATGTTATCCTTTACAGCGACAGCAACCCCTGCAAGCCTTCCCAAGCGTTCTCCATTTTTCACCTTTCTATCGATCCGTTTAGCTTTTTCTAGAGCGCCATCGTTAAGCGATATATATGCATGAACTTCTGTGTCGAGCTTCTTTATTCCTTCGAGTATTTTAGCAATATACTCTTCAGTACTTAAAGAACCATTTTTTATCTGCTCCAAAATTTCTTTTGCATTTAAAGCTAAAGGATCCATTTCAAACCATCTTTGGCGCTTTTACAAATTTATCTCTTGAATTCCTAACAACACTCAAAGTGTTTTCCTTGGACTTCACCGCATTATCTTCTCTGAACTTTGTATATAGCGTGCTGGTTTGTAATGGTTTAACTTTATCAAGAGAAATTTTATCGAGTGAATTGAAGTAGCCAATTATTTGATCTACTTGCCTTGTGTATACTTCCAACTCTTTATCATCCAACTCTATCCTTGCTAACCAGGCTAGGTGTTTAACTTCCTCCTTCTTTACCATCATACCACCTCACGGTGCGAGTCTATCGATATCTCTAGGATAGAGCGTTACATCCCTTATATTTTCTACACCAGTAAGTGTCATCATGAACCTCTCCAGTCCCAAGCCGAAACCAGCATGTGGAGGAACACCATAGTCAAATACTCTAAGATGGTAGTCAAAGGCTTCTGGATTAAGGCCTTGCTTCTTCATTCTTTCGACGAGTTGATCCTTCCTGTTTATTCTGCTACTTCCAGAAGCGATCTCAAGATCACCAAACATCAAGTCAAATGATTCAGATAACTTTTCGTCATCTATCTTTGGCTTAGCGTAGAAGGGCTTTGATGCTGAAGGCCAATCCGTAATGAAGTAAAATTCATTCATGATAGAGCCGAGTTTCTTTAAGTTATTCGTTGAGAAATCGTCGCCCCACTCTATCTTTTCTCCGTCTTTTCTTAGTAGCTCGACAAGATCGCTGTATTTGTGTCTAGCAAATGGCATAGATGGTTTGTCTACTTTCGTCTGTAGAATTTGGAATTCTGCCACATTATTCTTACTAACAGATTCTATTACGTAGGCAATAATTTTTTCAAGCAGGTTCGTAACATCATCATAGTTTGCAAATGCCTGCTCAATATCGATCGATATGGCTTCGGATAGATGTTTCATGGTTCTTGATGGTTCGGCTCTAAATATCGGCCCTACTTCGAATACTCTTTCAAATGCCATGGTCAACTGCTCTTTATATAACTGCGGGCTCTGTGCTAGGAAAGCTTCTCTATCATAGTAAAATATTGGGAATAGTGCTGCCCCACCCTCGGTAGCCGTTGCAATCATCTTAGGTGTGCTAACTTCTATGAATCCTTCGTTGTTAAGAAACTCTCTTATGGCGTTTAGCACTCCACGTCTAATCTTAAAGACAGCTTGCAGAACACCTCTTCGTAGATCAATCGCCCTAAGATCCAGTCTAGTATCTACATTTGCAACACTTCTGCTGTAGGTAGGAAATGGCGGTACCTTCTTTGCAAGCGAAAATATCTTCGTATCATCAGGTACAACTTCTGCTCCATTGGGTGCGTTATCAATACTTCTAACTTTTCCCTTCACACCGATACTGGAATGTTCTTTCAATGCTCTGATCTTTTCAAAACGTTCTTTTCCACACTCATCTAACTTCGCAGTCACTTGCATTTCTCCATCCTTATCGGTAAGCATAACAAACATAATATTTCCATGGTCTCTTATGCTCGAGACCCAACCCATAACAAGAACTTCACTACCATTCAACTTCGGTTTTATTTGTGATGAGAAGTGAGTTCTCCTCCAAGAGCCTAGTTCTTCTTCGCTCAACATGACCAAACCTTTTCATTCTAAATTTAAGTCTTTAAGCATGCCGTTAAAGGCCTGGTGTATTTTGTCTTTTGGAACTGAACCAGTCGCAAAGTTAGTCTTTCCGCCACCTTTGCCTTCAAATTTGTCAAGAATGGATTTCAGAGCTGAACTGCAGTTTATTGGTAGTTTATCATTGCATGCTAAAATTATAATTCCCTTGTCATTGGTGTTTGCAAATGCAACTAAAGTGTTTGGCTGCTTGATAATTTCTCCGGCCTTTTTCATCAGTGTAGAATCATCAAGCATATCAAACACCTTGGCATATACCAATTTGCCACGACTGTCCTTTGCATTGACATTATCAACAAGTTGCTCTGTGATCTGAACTAGTTTCTTTTTGTAACCATCTAGATCGTCCCTAAGATTTTTTGCCGTAGCTTCCAGCGTGTTCATGCTTGCTCCAAGTTCTCTTGCAACCTTAATGCATCGCATACTCATATCTATCGCAGAAAGCTTTGCTGCTTCACCAACAACGAATTCAATTTCATGCTCATTCTGTTCTCTAGAAACTCTGGTAACAATGAAAAGCCCACATTCGCTCGTATTTTGCGTGTGCTCTCTGGCACATGCTGCATAGTCGTAGCCATCGATTTCTATTACCCTAACACTTCCAGATATGCGCTCTTCATAGGCGCGCATTTGCGGAAACATTTTTCTTGCTTCTTCTAGTGATTGAAAGTTGTGTTCCTTTACTCTTCTACCTTCTCCTATGATCTTGTTTGCCATCAATTCAGCTTCGTGTATGGAATCAAGGCTCAACTCTGGACATTTTATGTAAATCTTATTTACAGAGTCCCGATGCTCTACCTTTCTAACGAATATGTTACTAACCGATCTTTGCAAACTTCCTACGAAGATGTGCTCTGCCGTATGAGCTTCTTTTGGATCCAATTATCTTTCACTCTCTGCAATTATCATATTTGGTTTAAGAAACATTTATAATTTATAGCTAATCTTATGTTTTCCGCAAAAGAAATGGCAAAAAGAGGTAAATTATTTGTCATACCAGTTGTGGTAGCCGTCATAATAGGTATAACCATAGCAGTTGTTCAAAAAGAATCCAGCATCTCTGAACCAGAGCTTGCTATGAAAGAGTTCGAGTTTACTGCTGTCCATCTTGAATCTGGCAATCATGAAACGCATACAACCCACAGCTTTTTAGTTGCTGGTGAACAAAACCCTACAATAGAAGCAAAGGTGGGAGATTTTGTTAAGTTCAAGTTAAGGAATGCTGACCAGATTACGAAGCACGATTTGGCTGTGCCCGACCTAAATCTAAGGACTGAGATTGTAGAACCCGGTGCACATAGCGAAGTAGAATTCGCGGCCATGATGGCAGGGGAGTTCGAATATCTTTGCAATTTGCATCCAGATCAAATGAAGGGTTTAGTTGTGATAAGCAATTAACAGGTGAGTTGCGAGGAAGAGAGTCTAATCCAAATTAAAGTTTAGATATCTTTCGGATATGTAGTTGCCTATTATCCGTTACCATTAACCTATGATGAGTGTTACATTTTTAATGGTGTCACAGAGCATAGTGCTTAGATTGACGAGTATAGCAACACTCGGTTCGCACTGTGCGCTACAAGTGTTGAAAGGAGCAAAGGACGAGGGTTTCAAAACCTTACTTGTATGCGAAAACAAAAGGAAGAGCTTGTATCAGAGATTCAGGTTTATAGATGAACTTTTACTCGTTAACAGCTTCACAGAAATACTTGATCAATCAACTCTAGATCTCTTACAAAAAAATGAATCAATACTGATACCGCATGGAACATTGATCTCAAACATGGATGGTAAGCAAATAGAAAACATCAAACTACCGTTCTTTGGTAACAGATGGATCTTAAGGTGGGAGGCTGATAGAAACTTGAAGGAGAAACTGATGAAAGAAGCTGGATTAGAAACTCCCAAGAGCATTGATGGTCCAAATGATATAGATCGTTTGGTAATTGTAAAGCTCCACGGTGCAGCTGGTGGTAAAGGATACTTCCTGGCATGGGACAAAAAGAGTTTCTTAGAAAGAGCAGAGAAGCTAAAGAAAAAAGAGCTGATAAAGAGCGAGAACGATCTTTACATACAGGAATACTCGTTTGGCGTTCCTGTCTATCTACAATACTTCTATTCTCCACTTAATGATGAACTGGAGTTTCTTGGCATAGATAGAAGGTACGAGTCAGATGTCGATGCTCTTGGAAGAGTACCATCTAAACACCAGCAAGAGGTTGAGATAGAACCATCATACACAGTTATAGGAAACATACCATTGGTGTTAAGAGAATCATTACTAGAGAAAGTCTACAACATGGGGGAAAGATTTGTGCAAGCATCAAAAAGGCTTGTAAAGCCAGGAATGCTTGGACCGTTTTGTATCGAAGGTGTTTATGACAAAGACGGAAAGTTCACATCGTTCGAATTTTCTGCCAGGATAGTTGCTGGAACGAATCTTTATGTTGAAGGTTCTCCATACTCTGCTTTCATATACGATGAGCCTATGAGCATGGGTAGAAGGATTGCAAGAGAAATAAAGGATGCTCAATCACGAGACATTTTGGACAAAGTTATCACATAACGATCACGTAAATAAAAGAGTTTTTTAATGCCCGAAATTTGTATGCTTAAATCTAGTTATCAACAGCATTGTTGCTATTACTCCAGCCATTATTGCTAAAACGCTTGGAGCGAACTCTGGAACCACATTTATTGAGAACTCAATTGATTCTCCCGTATCATTAACGTTGTCGAGCCGAAGCATTACCGAACCTGTCTGCGATTGCGTAAATGTGAACTGCTCGGATCCTACACCAGCAAGCGTCTGTCCCTGTCTTTTTATTATCTCTTGTCCATCTTTAACAAGAAGAAAGTCGTAGGTTGCATCACGTATTGGTTGATTGCTCAGCGCATCCATAAAATTAAACGTAAATGCAGCTGTTTTGTCAGGTTCTATCACAGTAGGGCTCCACGACAACATTGCATTAATACTTCCATTGCTGCTCATAGCCATCATCTGACCACCCATCATCTGTTCGCTCTCAAGGGGCACCCCTATATCTATCGTCCCAGGAGCTAGAGTAAATTCGGCTGTCTTCACATCACCGTCTACCATAGCAGTGACATGCTTCCTAATCTGCAACAACTGCTGATTAGGTATCATGTAGTGCACAACCAATTCATTGGGATTCGAGTCATCCACCATTACCGCACTTTTAGGCAGTCTTACGCCATTCACTAAACCTGTATACTTCTCTGCTACCAATTCGGTAAAAGATTTTGGAATTACCACTTCCTCGTGCAGCAATGGTACTTGAGCCAAGAATTCTTCGTCCCAGTTCATAGGCATCGAGAATTTTACATGCTTATTCTTTTCATCAAAGCTAAAGTCCTGAATTTTATCATAATACGTCCTTACCGATATTACTTCTTCTACTCCGTTTGTTATTGCATATGTAGTTGTTTCACCAATGCTTATGTAAGCATCATACTTTATGGGTGGCTCAAGTATCGTTTTATCGAAGTCGATTGCAAATATTTCAATCGCGAAGTGATACAGCCCGCCCTCCAAAAATATTGGTCCCTGCGCCAGCGCAGGTACATCCCTGCTCCCAATCCAACCATCCAATATCGGTTCTTTAGGTGCATTCACCACTACGTTGGGCTGTTCAGTTGGTCTGATCTTTATGAATAGATCTCCGTCATGCGCATGAAACCACTCGCGCATAAGCACATTTTCGCCCTTCTTCAATGTCACGAAGTACGTGACGTGTTCTATTAAGCTGTTAGTCTTTGTATCAAAGAATTTTATTTCAATGGTTGCATCTTGCGGTGCTTCTGCCAAGAGAAATGATGGCTTCATGTCCACTCTCACCGTTGCCACTCGATCACCTATTGAAGCGGGCATAGCTACATCACCACTCAGCCCATGACCGTATGCAGGTGTAACAAATTGTGCTGCAGGTCCAATCAGTAATGAACTGGTAAGAGCAAAAATAGTCGTCAGAGTAACAGCTCGCTGCTTTCCGTTCATCAATTATGAGCTTGTTCAGTTGTGTTATAAATATATTGAGCGTATTTTCAAAATTGATAATTATGTTTATCACATATAAGATAAACTTTTGTATCTGCTAGCAGTAAAGATGGTAAATCCAAAGATACTTGCATAAACGTTTTTAAACAATCATTTCGGTCAAGTTGTTACTCGGTATGAATAAAAGTATCCTAACAGCAATTGGCGTAGCAGTTGTCGCAAGTGTACTAGTGCCTTTCACCTTTCTGGGACAGAATCAGGCAGTTAGTCAGGAAGTGTCGATAGAAGAAATGATAGAAGAGGAGATTGGTAGACAGATAGTCGACACACAAACAATAAACCTTCGTGGCTGGATAAATCCAGGAGACTTCATACTTTTGATTGACATCACAACATACCTATCTGAAGAGGGCCATATCGCTATGAAGGTTCCCTGCGGAGCTGATGGTGAGCAACTTTTGACTGTACTTGCCGGTGTGGCACCAGATGTTGCCCCTCTAGAAGTGGATTACGTTGCTCCCTTGTCCAACCCACCAATATCATGCGTCTACCATGGTCACATAGGCGAAGGTATTACAGATATTGCACTTGCAAACACCTCTGACGAAAGAGTGAGGTTCCATGGCAGTGCGGGCTATACTGTAACAATAACGATGCATGGTGAGAAAGCTTATGAATAAAGGCAATCCATCTGCCTTTCATTAGCTCTGATATTAACGATACATGGTGAGTCGTAGAAGGTAGGTAAAGCAGGTAACACCCACTATTTTTTTAGAAGGTTATTACACCTATTACATCTGACGATGCACTTAAAGCGCAGTATAATAAAATATTTTCATGCGCATCTGTTCTTTCTTACCCAGCGCAACAGAGATACTGTATGAATTGGGTGTTGGACAGGATATCGTTGGTGTAACCCACGAATGTGATTTCCCTCCCGATGCTAGCAAAAAGACTGTAGTGGTTAGAAGCTCGTTTGATTCTTCAAAAATTGGAAGTGAGGAAATCGATAAAATAGTTGTTAAGTTTGTGCGCGAGGCTAAGGACATTTACATTATAGACGATCAGGCCTTGAAGAATGCGGATCCAGAACTAATCGTTGCTCAAGGTCTTTGTGAGGTATGTTCGCCATACCTAAAGGAGTTGGACAGAGCTATTAATATTCTAAACAAAAAGCCAGGGGTTATAGTTTTAGATCCTCACGACCTTGACGAGATACTTGATAGCATAACACAGGTTGCGAAAGAGATCGGTAAGGAAGCAAGAGGAGTAGAAGTCGTTAGAATGTTAAAAAATAGAATTGACAAAATAAGTTCTACAGCAAAAGATGCTAAAGATAGACCAAAGGTATTATGCATAGAATGGCTTGATCCTTTATTCACATCTGGCCATTGGGTTCCACAAATGGTGGAGCTTGGAGGAGCAGTAAATGGTGTAAGCACGAGAGGTGAGCCATCAAGAAGGATGGGGTGGGAAGAAGCATTGGAATTCGATCCTGAGATAATTGTCTTGATGCCATGCGGGTTTGACCTTATGCGAACACTGAAGGAGTTGTGGCGGATCGAGAAATCAGAGAATTGGAAGAAATTCAATGCTGTTAGGAACAAGATGATATACGCTGTAGACGCCAGTTCTTACTTCAGCAGACCTGGACCAAGGACAGTTACAGGTCTTGAAATACTTGCAAAGATAATTCATCCAGATCTGTTTAGCATGCTAAAAGTTCCTGAAGATTCTTTCGGAAAAGTTTACTAAGCCTTTGTCTTATGCCGTATCGTGCTTTGTGCAGCGGCTATTATAGCAATGGGTATTCTATGGGCTGATGTGCTCACATAATTTAGATTTGCAGTATCGCAAAACTCAACTGAATGCGGATCTCCCCCATGCTCTCCACATATTCCGATCTCCAAGTCACTTCTTCTGCCCCTGCCCAATTCTACTGCTATCTTCATTACTTCCCCTACCCCTTCTACATCAATACTTTGGAATGGATTGAATTGAATGATTCCCTTCTCCATATACAATGGCAGAAATTTGCCCTCGACATCTTCTCTGCTGAAACTGAAAACGGCTTGTGTTAGATCGTTCGTTCCAAAACTGAAGAATTCTGCTACTTCGGCAATACTGTCCGCAGTTAAACACGAACGAACAACTTCAATCATGGTTCCAAACTTGATCGGCAGTTTCATGTGATACCTTTTTTCAACTTCTCTTCTAACCTTGTCATAGATGCGCCTAATTTCTGTCAGTTCTTCAGCACTTCCTACCTGCGGAACCATTATCTGTGGTTCGGCATGAACGCCTTCCTTGATCAGCTCCGCTGTTGCTTCACAAATTGCACGTATCTGCATCTCGTATATCTCTGGATACGTTATTCCTATTCTAACACCTCTATGGCCCATCATTGGGTTTATCTCAGCGAGTTCCCTCGCTCTGTTAAGCAAGCTTTCTTTCTCCACAACAACAGGTTGTTTTGCATCTGTATCCTTGGATTCGTAAAATGCTTGTAGCAAGTCATCAATTCTTGGTAAAAATTCGTGTAGTGGAGGGTCAAGCAGCCGTATTGTAACTGGGTAACCTTCCATTGCTTTTAGTATAACCTTGAAATCAGATTTTTGTAAGGGCAACAACTCGCTCAATACATTTTGCCTTTCACTATCGCTTGTTGTCATTATCATTTTTACAAATATTGGTAAACGATCACGGGCATTGAACATCCTTTCAGTTCTGCAAAGACCTATTCCTTTTGCACCAAACTTTCCAGCAAATGTGGCAGCTTCTACTGTGTCTGCATTTGCTCTAACACCCAGCCTCTTGATCTGATCTGCCCATTGCAATAATTGCATGAATTCTTCGGTAATCTCAGGATCTATTGTCGGTACCTCGCCGACATAAACCATGCCAGTAGAACCATCAATAGTAATGATATCGCCTTCCCTCACACTAACATTGTCTACTGTGAATTTGTTATGACCATAATCGATAGTTATCTTAGAGCAGCCAACAATGCAGGGCTTGCCCATTCCCCTAGCAACGACAGCTGCATGAGAGGTCTTCCCACCCCTACTCGTTAGTATTCCGTTTGACTGGAAGAATGCTGGCACATCTTCAGGTTTTGTTTCTTCTCTGACAAGCAAGAGTTTCTCACCCCTCTTTTTCAACTCCTCCGCTTTATCTACATTAAATACAACCTTACCGCTTGCTGCACCTGGTGATGCTGCGATACCTTTTGTAATTGGCGTCGCATCTGTCTTCGGATCCACCCTTTTGTGAAGTATCTGCTCCAGTTCTTCTGCCTCAACCCGTAGGAGTGCCTGCTCTTTAGTGATCAGACCTTCCCTTACCATATCAACAGAAGTTTTCACCATTGCAGACGCATTCATCTTTGCTGCTCTGGTCTGAAGCATGTACAACTTGTTATGTTCTATGGTGAATTCTATATCTTGGGGTTCTCTGTAATGCTGCTCAAGCTTACTGCAAACTTTAAACAATTGCTCGTATTGTTCACGCATTTTAGCTTCAAGTCTATCTATCGGTTCTGGAGTCCTTACACCGGCAACCACATCCTCACCTTGTGAATTGATCAAAAAATCACCATAAGGCTTCTTTTCTCCGTTTTCTGGATTTCTGCTAAATACTACACCGGTTGCGCTGTCTTCGCCCAGATTACCAAATACCATAGTTACTACATTGACCGCCGTTCCATGTGCAATGTGAGGAGTAATTTTGTAGTATTTTCTGTATTCGACAGCTCGCTCGCCCATCCAGCTCCTAAATACTGCCTCTATTGCCAACTCTAGCTGCTTGTACGGATCCTTTGGAAAACTTTCACCGGCATGCTCTTCACAAACTTTTTTGAATTTTTCTGTCAATTCTTGAAGGTCGTTCTCATCCAACTCACTGTCGAATTTAGGATCCTTCTGCCTCTTCTTATCTTCGAGTAGTCTAGAGAATGCATCATCTTCAACGCCAAGCACTATCTTGCCAAACATCTGAACAAACCTTCTATAGGCATCCAATGCAAACCTAGGATTCTTGCTCTGCTTTGCCAATCCCTGTAATGTATCATCATTCAGACCCAAATTCAGAATAGTATCCATCATACCAGGCATCGATATAGGCGCTCCAGATCTTACTGAAACTAATAACGGATTATCTTTATCGCCAAACCTCTTGCCAGTTATCTGCTCGAGCTTCTTCATAGAGGTTCTAATTTGCTCTATTAACCCATTAGGCAACTTTCTCCCATTTTCATAGTATTTGTTGCAAACTTCAGTAGTGATTATGAATCCAGGAGGAACAGGCAGACCCAATCTTGTCATTTCGCATAAACCTGCGCCCTTACCTCCCAGTAACTTCTTATCATTACCATTACCCTCATCGAAGAAAACTATGAGTTTAGTTTTCTCATGCATGCGAGATAGTGAAAAAACATGCCTATTATCAACCTTTTCATAAATTGAACTCAACCAAACAATTTGCAACTATACATAATGATTCGTTAGCTTTTTTCGCCACCAGTCCAGAAAGCGACCGAACAAACCTCCAAACGCGAAGTTAACCATTGCGGAGAAAGCTGCCAGAGCAAGAACCTGCCATATTTCTAAATGCAGAATGAATGTATTAAAGACTAGATATATTGGCACCCAGAAGGCGATTGATGCAAGGGAATCGATAACATATTTTCGTGTTTTTATGTGTTGACGAATTTCTGTCACGCCTCAGCTTATACGCCAGAGTGTGATATAAACAATTAGAATTGCTAGATTACCATGGCATTAGCAAGTTCTCTGATCTTTGCTCTCCAGTTTCTTGACTTCACTATACCACTGGCAACAAGGATCCCCCTTGATCCCAGTCTGATAGCAGCAGAAACATCACTTGCATCAAGTATGCCAGCCCCGCAAATGACATTTACCTTTGCATTTACATGATTAGCCACGTTGATCGATCGAGTTATAACACTTGGCTTTGCCTTTGATACCGCGATTCCACTCCCTATAAGTTCAGGAGGTTCAATTGCTATGTAGTCAGGCTTGAATGATGCTAGTTTCTTTACTTCATGTGGTGATCTTGCACAAACAACCGAAACCATCCTTAACTTACGCAACTTCTTAACCAACTGCTTTATTTTTGCTCTCTGTATTCTGTGCTCGCTGTGATTTATGAGTGAACCGCCAACTCCATAAGATTTGGCCATCTCTGGAACCATAAAGCCTGTAGTGCTTCCTGTATTGGAATGGTCAAGGTGCTGCGCAAAGACTGGAATTCTGACCTGACTTGCCAGTAGCGCTAGTGATGCCTGTGGCGGTGCAACAGCGATCTTGACTTTTGTATCCTTTGCAACGGACGCTGCTGATTGAGCAAGTTTTACACTCTTCTCACCAGATATCTCTGTGTAGTTCTTGAAATTAACAATGAACAGTAACTTTCTCATCGCTTCGAGTTAGAACGTGATTTTTTTATGCTATTAAACTTATTCTCTAGATTCTTCATCCTGAGTTCGTATCCCTTGTTGTACTCGAGTTCATCGGGAACCAACGTTGCTGGATGAATGAAACCCTGACTACGCATATCCAGCGCTCTTTGTGTTGCAATACCTCTTATGTAGTCCCAATCGGGGCTTTCAAAACCATCGTGCGGACCAGTAAACTTGCCGTTGCGCATACTGAGAACCAGAGCCATTACAATTGGTATTGCGTAGTTTACACTTGCTGCTGTGTTTATCTTTACTGGCATCAACGGCAGGTGATGGCTACCCCTTGTGTTGCCTGCTACAAAATGAGGGTTGTTAAACGCACTACAAACCTCCTCTGTTGCTGGAAATGACTTCTGACACCTCACAATTGCTATTGGATCATCCTTGCCAACATACGTTCCAGCTATATTGTGCAATCGGTCTGTTGAAGAGCTAACTATAGGCTCTCCTTTCTTGCTCATTACTGATTCAACAACATATCGAGCCGGATACATCAAACCAGCTTCTATCTCTGGCTTGTCCTCCCAAAGATAAAGCTGTGCAACCTTACCTGAAATAACATCCATGATGTTAAAGATGACACCTTCAGCAAGATCTGGATTTATTATTAGTCCAGTGTTACTTCTGCTTTCAATAAATATTCTATAAAATGGAAAGTTAAACGCCCCTGGTTCAGTTTTATCTGCGGCAAAAACAACGAATGCTTCATTAGGTCTCTCTTCCAACTCCATTTCTGCAACACCAGGACCCATTCCCTTGACATTTCCAGAAAATGAATCCTTTAGCAAATCTTGCCCAGCACCATACAAACCTTGCTTTTTGGCAACTTCTGTTCCTTGCCTGAACGCATCCCAGGCAAGTCCATGTATCTCTTTATTTTCAATACCTTTTGTGTGACTCATTATTATATGAATATCATCGCCAGAGTGTCCAATGTAGTGATCGAGCAACAAGCTATCTTTTGCATTATGCACCACACCTTCAACTGTTCTTAGAACTTCATCGCTAGGTTTCGTGTGACCACCTATACCTCCGATGTCTGCTTTTATTGTTGATAATGTGATCTTCACAACTGACTTTGCTAAAATGTTGGTTAAATGTCTTGCTATTTTTTATGACAGTTAAATTCAATTCAAAAAAAGTTTAGAGTGCTTGTTCTCCTCTTTTCTTACTTCCTATGTCCACAGCATCATCAACCTTGCTAACAAACACCTTCCCCTCTCCCGCCAGACCAGTACCTGCCCCCTGCAAAATTGCCTGAATAACCTTATCCGCATCACCATCCTTTACAACAACTACAACTGTGCAATTGCTATTGAACTCAGGGGTAAAGAGTCCAGCCCGACCAGCACTTCGTTGGGGAATAGGAATTTGACCTCGACCTCTTGTGTCAAAGCACGTCATGCCTCCAACACCAACTTTTCTTAGTGCATCATTCAATGTGTAAATTCTCTCTGTTGCAACTACTGCCTCAATTCTTTTCATATCGATAGAATATAGAAATGCTACCTTATATTATTTAATATATAGGGTCTTTGGGATTTTTTGCACTTACGCCTCAGTATTCAGTGAGTAAAGCGTATAGAGTTTGCCCTCCCTAGAGTCCCTGTAGTTCCATGCGTGAGGGCTCAAATGGAGTTTAGCGAACATACTCCTTAGAGGGTTTTGCAAGGCATCGTATACCCAACGGCCAATGACTATTTGACTAGGTTTAGCTAACTCACTTATCTTTCCAACTATGCTCATCGTGTAGCCCAAAATGTCAAAATCATCACCCAATCTAACTATCTGATTTTCTCCTAGATCGATTCCAATCTTGATCTTGAGTTCAGGATATCCATATTCTTCTAGAACTGGATTTACGGCATATTCCACAACCTTAATCATGGATCTAGCACAGTTAACAACATTACCGCATACCTCCGCAAGATTAGTTTCTGCAGGAAAGTATGCTATAACACAATCACCAGCATACTTTAGAACGTAGCCATGATAGCCTGCTATAAGATACGACATCTCCTGCACAAAGATCTTGATAATAGTAGCAAGTTTATCTGCAGGTAGAACCATGCCCATGCTCGTAGAACCAGCTATATCGACATAGAGCACTACGACGTGCTGTTTGGTATTAAGGTGCCTCTCTAGATATTGTGCGGAAGGAACTATTGCGGTTTCAAACTTTAATCCCTGAGTAACTGCTCTTTTTACTCTAGTCTGGCTTTCAAGGATATGTGTATACAGTTCTTCAAATTTTGATTCGGCCGAACGTATTGGTTGCGTAGTGATCTCATCCATCAATATCTTGAAGACTGCTTCAGGGATGAAGATCTTTTCTGTCTTGTCATAGAACCCTTTTTCCCCATTAACACTTCTCTTCTCGTACCTTTTCGGATCCAGTCTTACAGTGAACTGCACCTTCTTTTCTTTACCATCCTTTGTTACTACCTTATCAATTATTAGCTCTAAGCTATGTTTATCTTTAGCAGCAGACAACGCCGGCTATTGACTTTCTTGCATTAATATACTTACAGATTAAAAATAAGAAAGATGCCTATAAGCCCTTTACCTGCTTTACTATTGGTGGTCTGCACTTTCTGAAGACCCTGAATCCACAGATACATTTTATTTCGGGCAATCTATTCAATTCTTCAACACTTACGGTAGTGCCACATCGCATGCATTCATAAACAACATTTCCCAATCCCTCACTCTGACTTTCCATATAAAAAAGTTTTAAGAACCCACATTTAAGCGTAAGTTAAAGAGCAAAAGGATGCAGTTAGGTTAAAGAAACTTCGATATATACATCATCAGGTATCTTCAACCTCATTAACTGCCTCATTGCTCTGTCATCAGCAGCAAGATCTATGACTCTTCTATGAACCCGCATCTCCCACTTGTCGTATGTATTTGTTCCCTGACCACTGGGCGCCTTCCTGGTTACTACCTTCATTTTCTTAGTTGGCAAAGGCAAGGGACCCTTGATCTTGATTCCAGCTTTCTCGCCAATACTTCGTATTTCGGTACACACGTCTTCCAGTCTAGGTAGATTTATACTGGTCAGTTTTATCCTTGCCTGCTGTGTCATCGATATTCACGTTACGCCTTCGCAGCAATCTTTTCTGCTGTGAACCTTTCTGTTATTTCCTGCACAACACCGGCAGCTATTGTGGTGCCCATGTCCCTTAACGCAAACCTGCCCAGCTCTGGAAATTCCTTAAATGTCTCGATGCAAAGTGGCCTTACAGGTCTGATCTTCACAATGGCCGAATCGCCATTCTTAAGGAACTTCGGTTTTTCCTCGACTACCTGTCCACTTCTCGGATCTATCTTTGCTACAAACTCATTTAGGGTTGCAGCTACCTGGGCCGTGTGTGCATGCAAAACTGGAGTGTATCCAGGTGCTATTGCTGTTGGATGGAAGATCACGATTATCTGTGCTTTGAACTCTCTAACTACTGATGGAGGATTCCCTGGTATACCAACAACATCACCACGCTTGATCTGCTTTTTGTCTATACCTCTTACATTAAATCCTACATTGTCACCTGCAACGGCTTCTGCTATTTGTGTGTGATGGGTTTCTATTGACTTTATCTCCCCAACCACGCCCTCTGGCATCACGACTATCTTATCGTTTGGTTTCATCCTCCCTGTTTCTACTCTACCCACTGGCACGGTACCAACACCAGTTATGGAGTAAACATCTTGCAATGGGATTCGCAGTGGCTTGTTTAATGGCTTCTCTGGTTCTACAAACTCATCTAAAGCGTCCACCAATGTTGGACCATCATACCACTTCATGTTCTCTGACTTCTTGATCAAGTCATCACCTTTCCATCCAGATGTAGGAATGAATCTTACCTTCGTTGTATCGTATCCTACACCTTTTAACAAGTGTTCAACTATAGCTTTGACTTCGTCGTATCTATCCTTTGCATAATTTACGAGCTGTTCATCCATCTTGTTTATTGCAACCACAAGTTGATTCACTCCCAATGTTCTTAGCAGGAACGCGTGCTCCCTTGCCTGTCCACCGGGGTCTACAGCAACTTGCGTTTCTCCTTTTGCTGCCGATACAACCAACACAGCACAGTCTGCTTCAGATGCGCCTGTAATCATGTTCTTAACAAAGTCTCTATGACCTGGGGCATCTATTAATGTAAAGAAGAATTTCTTCGTTTCAAACTTCTGGAACGCAAGATCTATCGTCAGACCTCTTTCTCTCTCATCCTTTAGTTTGTCAAGAACCCATGCGAACTTGAAGGTGTCTCCCTTTCCTGTCTTCTCCGACTCTTTTGCAAACTCCTCTATCTTCCTTTGGTCGATCATGCCCAGATCATACATTAAATGCCCAACCAATGTTGATTTACCGTGATCTACATGACCTGTTATTATGAGATTTAGGTGTGGTTTTTTGCTACTCATATCGCAATACATCTGTGCAAGGGCTTTATTTGCATTTCTATTCGCTAATAGACTGGACATATACAAATAGAGAAAAACTGCTACAGTCTAGTCCTTACCATTCTTGATTATGTCTTCTACGGCTTGGCTCAGGTTAAGCATTCACTGCGATTTCGCATATTTCTCTGTAAGCTTTACCTGTCCCTTCGTAAAGAAGTCATGCGTACCATTAGCAATTTTAGTAGATAGCCTTTTGCTATAAACATATGCTGCTACATGTTTATTCGTAAAGAATAACTTTTACGAATAATGGATCACCAAAACTCAATTTCATTCTTTACCAAAAATCGCCTGACAGACTTGGTTTGGATCGTTTTAGGCGTCATGAAGGATCAGCTTTCACCATAGGCATCTTTGGCACTATGTAGCTGATATTATAAGCAGCAATTTGAATTCATTACAACCAATCTCATAATGTTACGAAATATTTGGTTGTAATAATATTTCACTGCATTCAGTTATACCCCTTTGGAGGATTTGCAAATCTATTGTTGGGATCTAAATGATACCTTACGGGGACGTTAGGATCTTTCTGTCTACCCGTTAATATGGCTACAACAAGATCATCGTTTGCTATAACACCTTCAGCTCTTAACTTTTTGATACCAGCAGGTACAGACCCGGATGCTAGTTCGCAGTCAAATCCGTTAAGGCCTACTATTGACATGCCATCATACATCTCCTTATCACTAACCTGCGTAACTACGCCCTTTGTGAACTCCAGCGCTCTTAGTGCCTTTAGCATATTTGCTGGCTTCCCTATCTGTATTGCTGTTGCCTCGGTCTTCGGTTTAATTTTGTTCTTGTCCACGTACTGGTAATAATCATCTATAAGTTCCTCATCAACATCACCATCGTTCCATCGCAATTTTGCACCATATTTTCCATTGTATAGATTGTAGAGGGTATTTGCCCCTTCTGAATTAACAACTGCAAGTCTTGGCACCTTCTTCATCCAACCCCATTCATGCAACTCGATAAGACACTTTCCTGCGCTTGAGACATTGCCAAGTGCACCGCCAGGATAGAAGATCCAGTCAGGCGGTTCCCACTTTAGATGCTCCATAACTCTGTAAACTATGGTCTTCTGTCCCTCCAACCTAAACGGATTGATCGAATTTACTGTGTATGCACCAGATTTCTTCACTTCGTTTAAAGATGCCGAAAGAGCATCATCAAAATTACCTTCTATCTCGATAACCTGCGCTCCGAACTGAAATGCCTGACCCAGCTTGCCTGGAGCTACTTCTCCCTTCGGTATCAAGACATCACATTCAATACCTTCATTGGAAGCGTACATTGCAGCTGATGCAGATGTATTTCCAGTGGATGCACAGATTACCTTCTTTATACCAAGCATCTTTGCATGTGTCAATGCTGTAGACATTCCATTATCCTTGAATGAGCCACTTGGATTGTATCCCTCTGGTTGCAAAAACAACTTACTAGGCTTCATACCAACAAATTCTGAAACCTTCGTCATTTTGTAGGGTCTTGATAACCTTCCTTCAGCTCCATCTAACGAAACAAGAACCTTGGCGCACTGTGACAGATTTTCACTGTTTATTTGTGAAAAGTTGATCAATTCCCTGAAGCGCCATACCCCACTTTCATTGTATATATTGCCTCCATGGTTTCGCCTTCCGTAGAAAACCTCCTTTAGGTACTTAGGAAAGCTGTTTTTGTATCTGACATCCAATAAATGCCCCCTTGCACAGTATACCCTTGCTTCACCGACAGGATATTTGAGTCCGCAGGAAGGAACTATGCACTGCTGATACGCCTCAGCTTTCATTTATTAATATGAGACAGAGTTGATAGTTATTTAAACCTAAATTCTAATTTTTATAAGATATCATAAATTAGTCGTTCTGGTTGCTGCTTGCCTTCAGAATTTTAGGGCCTGACCTGAGATGGAAGTTTAAGCAGCACACACATTCCTTTTCAATACATTCCTTTTCTGAAGAGTGGTCACAAATGCCACATTCGCAGTGGATCATGCCGAATATTCATTTCACATACATTTAAAGTTACTCGCTTGAGAACATGATCAAATACTCAATTTTTACTACCTATTGTTCCTTCTTCTCAAATAACTTCAACAGTGCCTGGATAACACCATCAAGGTCTTCATCAAGTGGTTCAGGACTGATGGATTGCTTTCTTAACTCATTTATTGTGTTTGATATGGCCAGACTTATCTGGTCGAAACTTTCCACATCACCGTAGCTGGCAGAATAAAGCTTCTTTAGGCGTGTAACCAACATAGTGGTCTGTTCGCTAAGCGTTATTGTATAACCACGTCCATTGACCTTGACGCTTTGTGTTACCATATCATTGATGCTAAACGATTGCCCATAAATTTTACTGTTGACACTTTTCAGTGGTTTGCACTAAAAAGGGCAGCAATTATGAGAAGAGATTTAAAAGGCACCTTAAAGAAATAGACTTGGATGTCAAGGTAGGAGAGATAGCAGGCATAGATCGCGTTATGTTCAAGTGTAATTTAGCATGTAAATGCAAAGTGGCATAGAAGGATTCCAAAAAATCTGGTACTGAAAGGTCTGTTAAGCTTTAAATGATAACGTAATCTAGAGCGATGGCATTAGCAAGAAGCTCATGGTGTCTGTATGATGCAACATATCCCTTCTTTATGTCTGTGGCCATTATCCACCTGTTAGCAGTGCTGTATGTCCTTTTTGCTTTGATCTCCTCCTCTATGGCAGAAAGATCTAGTTCTTTTTCTTCAACCTCGTTCGTTCGTGTATTTTTTATCGTTGCGAGAACCTTCTTTACAAGAACCCTGCTACCGTATTTGAAAGAAGCTTGATCTATCGCTCCTTCTTCAATTTCAAGAAGTTTCAATTTAATTTCTAACCTGTTCAATGCATCTTTGCTTGTAATAAGGCGCTCATCAATATAGCTCTTGAAACTCATATTTTATCTTATTTGAGGCAGCCTGTTAAAAGCCTTCGGTTTTCCGATTACTTGAAATGGCATGGTAAAATTCAAAAGTTTCATTTTCTTTCGCTTGCCACCTGAAAATGCATAAGTAGAACCATCATACTTGCATACAAAATTGCACGGGATTCTTCTTGGATGCCATAACTTGAAGTATTCCCTTCTCTCTCTTTTCTCGTACGTCCCAGCCTTCTTCCATTTCTTTGACATGAACTTGAAAGCCATTACTGCACGTCTATTTGAATACTTGTCAAATGCACTCAACCATCGTAAACACCGCTCGATCTGATCCTTTGGCACTGGAATTATGTCTGATGTTCCAGACTTTGCTTCTATCGCAAGTATCATGTCATGGTTTGTGTTTGTGGCAATAACATCAGGGAGTCCTATACTTGGAGAACCTAATCTGAATGCATGCCAGCCAACGCAAGAGTTTAGTCTCTTAACCAGAACATCTTCCCACCTGTATCCACGCTGCCGCCTGGTTCTTGCAGATTTTACTGCACTTACCTTTCCCACACTAATAATTAGCTCTGCATTGATTAATGATTTTCCTCTAGATTAAGGACATAAATAACGAAGAATTTGGAACTAAATTCTCTTAGATAATGGTAGCATTGAGCAAGTGGTTTGTCTATCCGGATGTAATGCTCGACTGGCTGCTTTATGCATTCAGTTCTACTTTTCCAGATTATATCAACTGAAATTCAAAATAAACTTCGTTTTTTTCTAATCCGCACTTTGTCATTTTGACATTATTGCCTTTTTTAAGTTTAGCATTGCTACCAACTATTTTTGCCATAAGTCTTATACCATTGTCGAGCTCTACTAGTCCAAATACTGAAGGTTCATTTGTAAGAAATGATTCTGAAAGTTCTACAAGTTTTCCATTGGCATCTATTCCAACCCATTCTATACGGTCAGAAACGCATGTTGGACACACATTGCTCGGTGGCCATATTATATTTTTACATTCCAGGCACTTACTTGTAACTAATCTTCCAGCATTTAATGATTCGATAAACTCCTGCAAACTAAACACCCATTATCATAATAGTTGACGATGTTGCAGCTGCTGACATGTTATGAACAAGTCCGGTCTTACAATCGCTAACCTGTCTTTTCCCAGCTTTACCCTTTAACTGCATTGCAACTTCTACAGCTTGTGCAACACCAGTAGTACCGATTGGATGACCGGCACCGATCAAACCACCCCTTGTGTTTACAGCAACTTTTCCATTAATGCTGGATTGAGATTCCTTGGCAAATTTTCCACCCTTCCCCTTTTCCACAAATCCAAGATCTTCATACGCTAGTATCTCACATATTGTAAACGCATCATGTACTTCAGCAACATCGATCATTTTGGGTTCGATTCTTGCCATTGTATACGCATCCCTTGCAGCAAGTATCGTCGATTCGATTTTTGTCAATTCCACTACCTTGCTGAAACTAGCAGATAAGGTCCTTTGACCCATACCAGTTATCCAAACGGGTTCGTCGGTGAATTCCTTCACCCTTTCTTCCGATACAAGTAGCAATGATGCAGCCCCATCACAAGGAGCAGAACAGTCGTACAGTTTTACTGGTTTCACTATTGGCCTGGAATCTAAGACATCATCAAGACTAACTTTATTTTGAAAGTATGCAAAGGGGTTGATTATAGCATTATCATGATTTTTAACAGAAACTAGGGCCATCTGTTCCTCGGTTGTACCATATCTGTCCATGTGTGCTTTTGCAAACATGGCTGCCCAGTGCGCAGGGTGCTTGAACGGTCCTCTTGTCATGTCCCATTCAAGCTTTGCAGCTGGGCTATCGGCTTTCTCGACTCCTACTACTAATGCTGCATCACAAAGACCAGACGAGATGTACGAATAAGCAGAAATTGTTGCGCTGCTGCCTGAATTGCACATGTTCTCAATTCTGTGCGAGATCTGCGGTTTTAACCCAAGCATTTCTGATATTATACTTGCTGTATACAGTTCTTTATCGCATGTAGATACGAGCACGGCATCGATATCCTTCTGCGATAATTTGTAAACATTTTTGAATAGATCATAAGATGATTCGCATGCTAGAGAATACAGTGAATCGTTACTCTTTCTAAACTTGGTTAAACCATAACCTGCAACAGCAACCCTTTTCATACTACCTAGTCTCCATAAGACTTGTTAAAACCTCCTTAAAGGAATTTTCTGTATCGTGAACAGGATTGAACTGAATTATGGGCAATGAAATACCAGTATCCTTGAACATAGAGAGTCTCTTTCTGCACTCTTCCGGCTCGCCTGCAATAGCAATGGAATCTAGCATTTGGTCAGGTATTATCTTGTATACTTGTTGAAGACCCTGCTTTCTATAGGTATCTGCTATCTCCTCTACCTCACTTTTGAAGCCATGCGATGCTAAGAACTTGCTGTATATTTTACCAACTGATATGTAGAATGCTAGGGTCTTTTTGGCTCTTACCCGTGCGAGTTCACCATCTTTTGAGATTGCGGTCATGATAACACATGCAATGTCAAAATTACTCTTTTTCTTGCTAGTATTCCTTAATTTGATAACAGTCTGCTTCAAATCATCAATTGGCCGCAAAAAAAGTATAACGCCATCTGCTATATCAACGGATAGCCTTAGCATTTTTTTATTTACCGCTGCCATATAAATTGGAATGTGTTCACGTATAGGCTTGAAACCCAATTTGAAATTATTAACTTTAGAAAATTTTCCCCCATAACTAACTTTGTTCCCTTTGATGATTAATCGGATAAGATCAATATATTCATGCATTCTATTGACATGATTTGAGAAATGCATTCCATGCCAGTTCTCAACAATGGCTTTACTGCTAGCTCCAAGTCCTATTAATGCTCGACCATTTGACAAACCATCCAAAGTTGCAGCAGCCATAGCGATACTTGCCGGACTTCTGGAATAGATACCAATTATCCCTGTGCCAAGTAGGGTTCGTTTTGTCAAAGTTGCAAGACTGCCAAGTGTGACAAATGCTTCTCTGCCCCATGATTCTGGGATCCAAACGGATTCTGCACCTTCTTGATCAGCCATTGCTGCACATTTAATAACCTGATTA
Organism: Nitrososphaerales archaeon; assembly: GCA_046759465.1. GTDB lineage: Archaea > Thermoproteota > Nitrososphaeria > Nitrososphaerales > UBA213 > JBHICH01. The sequence goes on along the minus strand of JBHICH010000001.1, from coordinate 8,077 downwards.
TGATCAAGAAGTGTGCCAAGGCTAAATGCCAGTCGCATAAGAAAGCTAAAATCAATCTGCTATATAGATTAATATTTCAAAATTCGAATTTTGAAATAAACTACCTGATAAGTGATGCTTCCTTCGATAACGTACCCATTTCTGCGCTTGCTTCTTCAATGTCCTTATGCGAATCGATGGAGCGCCAGAAAGTGTTTTCGTACTTTATCGCCTTCAATTTTTTATGTTGCGCAAGCGCAGGAAAGGCCGTTCTTTCCATACTGCCGTTCTTTGGTAGATAATTAAATATCTTTTTTGAAAAATAGTAAACTCCTGCATTTATCCAAAACTGTGTTATCTTGGGCTTTTCCTTAAAACCTAGCACCTTTGAATTATTCCCAATTTCTACAATCCCAAAGGGACTTGGTAACGGAACAACCGCTATTGTTGCTACCAGATCGTTGGTAAGTTTCTCTTTTAGATGCATTGGGTTTATGTTTGTTAAGACATCTCCATTGACCATGAAGAAACTTTCTTCATTCGAGAGAAGAGTTTCTGTGTTTTTTAACGCTCCTCCAGTTCCCAAAGGTTCATCTTCGACCATGTAATACACATTAACCCCCTGCTTGCTTCCGGTTCCAATGTAATTTACTATATGATCCTTCAGGTAACCGACACACAAAACAATATCGTCAATTCTATTGTTCTTCAACCAATTGATCTGCCACTCCACAATCGGCCTATTGAGAACCTCGATCATTGCTTTGGGCTTTTCATCTGTTAACGGTTTTAGGCGCTTGCCGTAACCTCCAGCTAGTATTACAGCCTTCATACACCCAATCTTGTCAAACACATTATAAAAGCTGTATGATTACTTGAAAAAATTTCATCTCGTTTGTGTTGACAGAAAAAATCTATCGACGTTTTCACATGATTCTGCATTTGCATTTATCTAATGTGTAAATGAAGCTTGGCGTATGCGTTCTTGTATCTGAAGTCGTCTTCTCTAGTTAAATCAGGATTAATGCCATTTGTTTTTGCGAGGTAATATGCAAACAGCTGCAGTGGTATTATTGATATCACCGGATTAAGAAGCTCAATGCAATATGGTACCTTTACGGTATGTTTGCAGACCCTTGAAACACCACCATCGCGATCTGTTATTGCTATCGTTGACACGCCTATCTTGCTTAATGCATGTGCTGCATCTGAAATTCGTTTATAGGCAGCACCATCCTTAGGTGCGATCAAGAATACAGTATCTTCTGCGTCGATGCCAGATATTGAACCATGCAACATCTGTTCAAGTTGCATTCCTTCTGTATCGGTGAAGTTACCTTCCTTCATCTTCAACGCCACTTCATATGCAGTGGCCGTATTAGGTCCTGCACCAAGAACAAAGAACCTTTTCTTTGTAGAATGAACATCTACCAGTTCCTTGATTTGTTTTTCATTTTCTAATACGTTACTGATCAACTTTGGAATTCTTTGCAACCCTGCATTTTTAGTTCTTGCAATTAAGGCCAGTGCAACCAGTTTGGTTGTGTACCCCATTGTAACACAATCAGACTCGTCAAATTCCTTACTGACCCTCATTACTATATCTAGGTCTTTCACATCTTGATTTGCAGTTATTCCCACACAGCTTGCTTTTTTCTTCTTTAGAACCTCAAGGGCCTTCAATGTTGTTCGGGTTTTCCAGCTATGACTTACCACGATAACCACTGAATTCCTTAGGTTTGGAGTGTAGTGTATCATATCGAGGGCATGTATCGCATGCGCATCAAAGCCACTTGCTCTCAACACGTACTCCCCATAAATTGCAGCATGAAAGGAGGACCCACAACCGGTTAGGTATGATCGTTTGTTTTTCAACAATTTCGCGATACTCGATGCTTGTTTTGTACAGTTCTTTATTGCATAGTGAATCGACTCAGGCTGTAGTTTTATCATTTTATACATATTGTGCATAGACTGAGCTAGCAAAGCTAACAAATTAAAAGTTGTGTAATGGTGTGTTTGATTGATATTTGCATCTAGACAGTTCTCATCGCTCTTGCCCTTACGTTTTTTACTATGCCTAAAGCAAGAACCCAAGCACCAAGACCAATAGTCATACCTATAGCTCCCATATTCTCACCGCCTGAAGCTACAACTGCAACCATTCCTGCAATAATAATTGCACCACAGAATAATAGCAGGGATGTTACAAGCATGGACCTCTCCGTTCTTGAGATGAAGAAGGCTATCGTTAACATTGCGACTGACGAAGCTCCGAAACCTATACCCCTTGCCCTCTCATCCATCAACAGAAAGTTTCCTGCAGCATCAGCGCCATAGATCAGCAAGAGCACTGTAGCTGCTATACATAACCCTTGTGCTGCTCTTAAAGCCATGGAATGATATTACAAGCTGCGTCTAATAAACCTAATTGGATCACATCAAGAGATAAGCAAGTCATATTTCACATGTTTACTAACGAGATCTATTACCATGCTGATATTTTGTTTCGGAAGTTCAGTTACATAAGGTACAACACCTATCACAGGAAGACCAGTCAGTTCACGAATTGCATCGCTAGCTGTTTTTTCTGCAATTGAATTGCTGTCTCTAACTCCGTTTACTACTATACCAGCTACATCGAAACAATAGTCTTTGCAACATTTTGCTGTTAAGAGAGTGTGGTTGAGTGTTCCTAGAGTAGCTTTGCACACTATCAAAACTGGAAGAGACATAGTTTTGATCATATCTGCTACAAAATAGTTTGGTTTGATGGGAACCATAAGACCTCCAATTCCTTCTACAACAACAAACTCATGCCTGCTGGCTAGACTACTGAATGCAGAAAACACCTTATCAAGATCAATATTTAGATTGAGAGCTTTACTTGCAACTAGCGGAGAAGCCTCTAGGGGGAGAAATACAGGGTTAACTTTGTTTTCATCATCATTACAACCAGTTGCGAGTGAGAGGAATTCCGCGTCTTCTGATTTGAAGCCTCGTTTTTTGGGTATTCCTGCTGCTATTGGTTTCATGACACCAACATCGATGCCATCCCTCTTCATAGCTCCAGCAATGCCGACAGCAATTATGGTCTTGCCAACGCCTGTATCTGTGCCGGTAACGAAAATTCCATTCATATATCGTTATAAATGCTCGCAGTAGAATTTAACTGAATTGAATATTAAGCAACTTGATAAAAAATACGTTTGGCACCCATACACCCAGATGCTAGATTGGCAGCGTTCTGATATCAAGGTAATACAAAGGGCAAAAAATTCATGGCTTTTTGACAGTGACGGAAGGAAGTACTTGGACGGAGTTGCAAGCATGTGGTGCAACGTCTGGGGACATACCAAAAAAGAAATTGTTTGTGCTATGATTGAGCAGATAAGGAATCTGCAGCATTCAACGCTGTTCGGTCTGGCGAACGAACCTTCAATACTATTGGCAAAGCTGCTGATGAAATATGCAAAAGGAATGTCGCGGGTATTCTATTCAGACAACGGTTCTACCGCAGTTGAAGTTGCAATAAAGATGGCACTACAGTATTGGCGTAATACAGGCAAGCGTAACAAGAATAGATTCGTAGCGTTAGACCGTGGCTATCATGGAGACACAATAGGTGCCATGTCTGTGGGCTACATCGAACACTTTTTTGCAAATTACAAAAAGGTGTTATTTAATGTAAAAAGAGTGCAGTCACCATATCTATACAGAAGATGCAAGAATATGAGCGAGGATGAGTTTATTGCTTATTGTGTAAATTCTGTCGAGAAAATTTTGAGAAGTGATGACAGTGTTGGTGCACTAATTATGGAAAGCGGGACTCAAGTAGCTGGAGGAGCTATAATTTATCCAAATGGCTACCAGAAACAGGTCAAAGACCTATGCAAGAAATATGATGTCCTATTCATACTTGACGAGGTTGCAACTGGTTTCGGTAGATTGGGTGCAATGATAGAGTACTTGGCACAGGACTCCAAACCAGATATAGTTGCATTTGGCAAGATGCTCACCGCCGGCTACCTGCCTTTAGCTGCAACGCTTGCTACTGAAAAGATCTATGATTCATTTTTGGGGGATCCTAATGAGTACAAGCACCTATTTCATGGTCATACTTTTACGGGGAATCCAATAGCCTGTGCAACTGCAATTGCTAACTTGCAATTATACGAAAAGAAGAACCTTATTGACGATGTTAAGAAAAAATCTACGTTAATAAAAAGAAGACTTCATGAAATTAATTCCTTTGAGGTTGTGGGTGATGTTAGGCATAAAGGCATGCTCGTTGGAATCGAACTGGTTAAGGATAAGAAAAGCAAGAAGCCATTTACAATTAAGGGTAAGAAGATCAACCACCTTATCATGCAGGAATCCTTGAAAAGGGGAGTATTTCTTAGACCGCTGGGTCACATCATGCTATTGGTGCCACCTCTGGCAACACCAGATAAAGAATTAAACATGCTGATCGATGTGGCAATTGAGATAATCAAGAATATGCAGAGAACTAGCAATTAGCTGTAAACCAAAATTTTAATTACCGGTTTACAGGAATCTGATTATGCAAAACGAATCTGATTGCATTTATTCGTGTATGAACAAGGTTTTATGCGGTAAAAAACTAATGATGGAAGAAGCAAATGCCCTCATCAATCTTGACGATAAAAATACACTGAGACTAGCAGAGGCTGCCAACACAATATGCAGGGAGATGAACGGTAATGTTGTTGACGTTGAATGTTTGATAAATGCAAAATCTGGCAACTGTTCAGAAGACTGTGGGTTTTGCGCGCAATCTGCCAGATACAAAACTGGTATTAAGACATACCCATTCCTTAGCAAGGATGTCATTCTCGACGCAGCTGCTAAAGCCAAGAAGGATGGTGCTATGAGTTTCTGCCTTGTTTGTGCATGGAGAGAACCGTCTGAAGAGAATTTTGAAAATGTTTGCCTTGCTGTTCAAGCAATAAAAGATGAGGTTGGTATTGATGTTAATTGCTCATTAGGCTTCCTTACCGAAAAACGAGCCAGGAAGCTAAAAGAACTAGGAGTCAGAAGATACAATCATAATCTTGAAGCAAGCAAAAGCTTCTTTGAGAGTATATGCAGCACACATACATTCTATGATAGAGTCAATACGGCAAGACTCGTAAAATCGTGTGGCTTGCAGCTATGTTCTGGAGGTATACTGGGAATGGGTGAGAATAGAATGCAAAGACTCGAACTTGCGTTCCAAGCCAGTGAATTAGAGCCAGAAGAGTTTCCTGTTAATATATTGATACCTAGACCTGGAACACCGTTAGCAAACGCAAAACCGCTAGATTCCATGGAAGCCATAAAGACAATTGCAGTTTACAGGTTTGTACTTCCAAAATCAATAATAAAAATAGCAGGTGGTAGAGAAGTTCATCTGCGTGAGTTGCAGTCATTAGCACTCCTCGGTGGAGCTAATGGGCTCATTACTGGAGGCTATCTTACAGTTGGAGGCAATGAGGCTGAGCAAGATATCAGGATGATAAAGGAACTTGGCCTCAAGACATGAAATTGCTAGCATTCGAGACGAGCTGGATCTTCTAGCTGAAAACAATCTGTATAGGGAACTTAAGGCCGTTGAAGTTTTAGGTCCTACTGCAAAGATAAATCAGCGGAAAGTAATTTTACTATGTTCTAACGATTATCTTGGCTTATCACATAACAAACAGGTAACTGACGCAATGATTAATGCATTGAAACACGGCACTTCTCAGTGCAGCTCCAGACTCATCGCTGGTAACGATAGTGTGTTGAACAAACTGGAAGATGATCTCGCAAGGCAGAAGAACTTTGAGGCTGCTCTCGTGTATCCTACTGGCTACACGGCCAACTTAGGTGTGATATCAAGTCTAGCGGGTAAAGATGATCTTGTAGTTAGTGATGAATTTAATCATGCAAGCATTGTTGATGCATGCAGAATGAGCAAGGCAGATGTCAGCATATTCAAGCACAATGATATGGATTCGTTGCAATCCAAATTATCAGTATCAGGCTACAGCAGGAAGATCTTGGTTACCGAAGGCGTATTCAGTATGGATGGTGATCTAGCTAGTTTAGTTAAGATGGGCAAGATTACACATGAAAATAATGCATTGCTTGTTCTAGATGATGCCCATGGTGATTTTGTGTATGGTAAGCACTATAGAGGAGTTGCCGAACATTTCAATGCGGAAAGGTATGTTGATGTATTTGTAAGTAGCATGAGCAAGGCCCTGGGCTGTTTTGGGGGCTACGTTGCAAGCAACAGAGATATTGTAGAATATTTTATCAATAAATCAAGACCGTTCATATACACATCTGCTTTGCCATCTGCATTCGCATCAGCAGCGATAACTGCTTTGAAAATTGCAAGGAATGGTTCTTTGCAGAAAAAACTCTGGAACACCGTCACGAGTTTTAGGAATGGATTAATGGAGATGGGATTTGATATAAGTTCGTCAAGCCATATAATACCAGTTCTTGTTGGTGATGAAAAATTGGCAATAGAATTTTCAAAGGAGCTTTTGGGAAAAGATGTCTTTGCGCAAGCGATAAGATATCCAACAGTGCCAAAGGGTAGAGCAAGGATAAGGGTCTCTATAACATCCATGCTTGACAAGTATATCGATGACGCTTTGGACGCGTTTCGAGGATCAGCAAATAAGTTAAATCTAATCTGATATGGAGGACAAGTTAGTAAGAAAAAGTGTAACCATTTATTATTTTGACGCATACAATTGTAGATTTTTAATATTGTAACCGCAGTTACAGGGACAGCAGTGACACTATACGTTATAGGCTTAACTGTGAAGGAGTTAACGTGTCTTTTATATCAAAATGGACTAGGTCGGAGAAACCTAGCTTGGTCGATAGGGTAAGGAATAGTATCAAACCTACACATTCGTCAAAATCGCGAATAGAACAAGCGCAAAGGAAGTTGCAATTGCAAGTTGCTAGGCTAGATCAATTTTCTGCTAAATTAAGAGAAAGAGATCAGGCATTATTTGGTAAGGTAGTGTCTGCTGTGCAACAGCATGACATACAATATTCTTCGATGTTGTCAAACGAACTCGCACAAATTCGCAAAATCAGCACGATGGTTGGCCATGCAAAATTGGCGCTAGAACAAATACACATTAGGTTGGGCACAATAACAGAGTTAGGCGATGTTGTGGTTGTGATTAACCCTGCTATGGCAGAGGTTAACAACTTAAGAGCCAACCTAGCAGGCATGATGCCGGAAGTTGATAATGAAATGGAAGAGATGTCACAACTGCTAAGTGGCGTATTGATTGAATCTGGACAGGTGCCCAATAGCACGATAACTTACGATACAACAAGTAGCGACACACAATCAATACTTGACGAGGCAACCTCGATTGCAGAAAACAGTGTTAAGGACAGGCTTCCAGACTTGCCCACTACAGTAGAGCAGGAAAAGGCTCCAAAGAAGAGTAATGAAGAAATGCTTACTTAGTTCTACTTTGCAATTTCTTTTAATGCTTTTTTGATCCTTGATATTGTAGGATAGCTGTATCCACGCTCTCGATAATTCTTGATCATCATCTTCCAATTCTTCAGTCTCCACCTAGCCTGTTCAGCAGTTAGCACGTGGACCTCTCTCTTAATCTTGCTCCTTCTGCCTACCATGAGATAGCCACCGTTCTTGGCTGTCCATCTTTTGTATGCAAATTTAAGTCCAAAAAGCAGCTCTTCCGTTGGCATAGAGACAAAGTATTCCTGCAGTTCTTTGAGTTCTCTAGCACTTAGCTGTTCTCTGGCATTTAACTTGATTACGCTGTAATCCGCTTTTTGTACCACAGCATCACCTGCAGATCTATGCTTATTAATATTTCAAAATTCGAATTTTGAAAAACAGCTAAAATTTATTTAAGTAAATTTTAGCTGTGGATCATCGGCTCAACATTTAGCCATAAAGATGAAAAGTTATGCTAACAAAAGGAGTTATTTGCCGTTGTCATCATTAAATAGAAGAATAGCATGGTCAGCTGCCTATTCTGTAGGAAGCGGATTTGGTACAGACGTGACATGAGTAACCCATTTGCCAAGAATAGAGAAAAGA